>NZ_JALAHI010000055.1 GCF_022711995.1 Enterococcus sp. | reverse complement strand
TTCATAATATAACGTTTTTATTTTTTTTACAATTAAAAAGATACCACATTTTTTTACTGTATCAATACTCGTTTTTTATCATTAAATATATAACACCCATTATCATTTGACTTATATAAGGATGTTGTTTTATTCTAAAGAGGAATAAAAAACAGGAGAATTCTTAAATGCTTAATAAAAATAACAAATTACACTTGAAAAGTGCACTGCCATTTTTAGTGATTTCTGTTTTTACGCTAGGAATCATTCTGTTCTATCTCTCAGCTCTGATGAATCCGCTGATTCGTTTGCCTTCCATTGAGAAGCAAGAAGATTGGCTCTATTATTCTGCAGCAGAGCCAGAAGCAAAATTCGACAGCAATTATGTGAATTTTTTACCTAATATTTCTGCTAATGAAAATTTGGTGATGGAACGACAAATTACCGCGCAACATTCTTCTCCCACATTGTTGCTGATCGGCGACCATCAGAAACTATCTGTTTATCTGGACAAAAAGCTTTTGTATTCGAATAGAAATGAAGTAGCCGAAAATTTAGTCAATCCGGGCAAAACGCTCTCCTTTGTGACGCTGCCAGAAAATTATCAGCAGCAAACGCTGCGCATCTATGTCTCTAGCCCTTTCAAAAATTATTCTGGTTACCCCGCTGAGGTTTTTCTTGGTTCTTCAAACGCGTTAGTCAGTTATGTCTTTCGTCATTCGATTCCAAATATCTTTATGCTTCTGTTAACAGGTTTTATCAGTTTGCTCAATTTGATTTATGTGGGCATTAAGTTAGTTAAGAAACGACAATTGCTTGTTGCGAATTTATTGTTCAGTGCTTTTGCCTTATCTGCAGGACTAGAAGCTGGTTTTGGCGATATTTTAGGGGGTCTACTCTTTAGTCCCACCATTAATTCAGTGATGCTGAATATCTTATCGATCATTACCCCATTATTTTTGATTGGCTTTTATCTATCCAGGATGGAATTTCTGCACAAGAAATACAAAATCTGGGTGATTTTCCACGGAATTTGCGGCCTATTCGCCATTTTATCCGTCTTTTCTCATCAGATTCATCTACCAGAGATCATGGATTATATCCATTTGTTAAATATTTTCAGTACCTTTGTAACTTCCTTTGCAGCCATTTATGAAGCAGTCAAAAAGAATCCATTCTTTGTCCTTTGCTCTCCTTGGATCGTTTTAACAGCGATCGGTCATTGTTTCATCTATATTCAAGATGTGTTGAATATTCATCAATCGAAAGTCAATTGGAACACCATTTTCTTCGTCGTTTTGATCATGGTTTGCTGGGGCTACGACTTGATGCGTTTATTCTTCTACAATGAAGGAAAAGCGAAGAAGCAAGACATTGCCGGGCTCAAGATTCGCTTGTATGAAGAACAACAACCGGTGATCCAGCAACAGATCAACCAATGGCAGCAAGCATTTTTAGGTCTGCGCAAGCAGCTGACCACTGCGAAAGTCATGCTGGAGGACAATAGTTTGATGGGGGCTTTTGATCAGATCCATTTAATGGAACAGAAGCTGGAAGAATCTTGTCCAGCCAAAAGCGAAGACCATTCCTTGACCACATTATTATTGGCAAGTTACCAAAAATCAGCCCAGCAAAAAAGCATTGAGTTCTCTCATGATGTCGATATTGCCGCCATCAAAGAAGTCTCTGAAGAAGACTTTCTCCAACTATTTGCTCATTTACTGGATTATGCCCTTAGGGAAACTTATTTGCTCAAAGATCGCTCCTTGCGCAAGATTCATCTACGGGCTGTGAAACAGCAGAATCAATTGTTCGTCAGCTGTCAGTTTCCAACAATGGATCCTTCAGAAAAAGAATCAATGATGAATGTTGAAACCATCGAAGAAGAAAACTACTTTGACCTTCAGATTATCGAAAAGCTTACCCAGCAGAATTTTGGGACCTATTCGCTGACACAGGAAAAACAGCTGACCCGTTTTTCTCTGACATTTTCTTCCGATGGCTGGCCAGACTTCTTACAGCTCGTCAGTGAAGAATAACAAAGTCAAAAAAAAGCTTGCTTTTTTTTGACTTTCGATTTAGCATGAATGTAAGATTTGGAATAGTATTCTTATGATGGTTAAAGAGAGTTGGAGCACGCTGGAAATCCAATACCCGCTGATAAGAAGAACCTACCAATGGTAATGACCGCAAAACGGTCGGTGTGAAGACCTTATCCTTCATGAGTTGGACTAGCAATAGTCAACAAAGGTGGTACCGCGAAATTCAAGCATTTCGTCCTTTTTATAGGACGGGATGCTTTTTTTATTTTTTAAGGAGGAAAAACAATGACACAAAAAAATGATTTTACGGAATGGTATATCCAAACCATTCAAAAAGCTGAATTAATGGCTTATTCACCCGTTAAAGGATCAATCATCTTCCGTCCTGACGGCTTTGAGCTATGGGAACATATTCAAGAAGAATTTAATCGCTTTTTAAAAGCGGAAGGCATTCGCAACGCGTATTTTCCAATGCTGATTCCACAAAGCTTTTTCATGAAAGAAGCAGACCACATCGAAGGATTCGCCCCTGAATTGCCTTGGGTGACAGAAGTCGGCAATGAAAAATTGGAAGAACCATTGGCATTACGCCCTACTTCTGAAACCATGATTGGTTCAGCCTTTTCTGATTGGATCAATTCCTACCGTGACTTGCCTTATGAAATCAATCAATGGGCCAATGTTTTCCGGTGGGAGAAAAAAACACTGCCTTTCCTACGCACTTCTGAATTTTTGTGGCAAGAAGGACATACCGCCCATGAAGATGAAGCAGATGCAAGAAAACGGACTTTGGGCGTCTTAGATGAGTACGCACGTCTTTGCGAAGAGTTTTTGGCGATTCCAGTTTACAAAGGACAAAAAACACCATCTGAACGTTTTGCTGGTGCTGTAGATACCTACTCTATCGAAGCCATGATGAAAGATGGTAAAGCTGTCCAAGCAGGTACTAGTCATTATATGGGGACGAAATTTGCGGAAGCTTTCGATATTACTTATCTATCGAAAGAAAACAAACACACCTATGCCCACACAACTTCTTGGGGAGTATCAACACGCTTGTTAGGCGCATTGATCATGACTCACGGGGATGAAAACGGGTTGGTTTTCCCGCCAACGATTGCGCCTACCCAAATCGTATTGATGCCAGTGGGACCTTGGAAGAAAAATCCTGCCATTTTAGAAAAACTGGAAGAACTTTACGCTGACTTCAAAGCCAAAGGGATTCGTGTTCGCCTAGATGATTCCGATAATTCCCCAGGTTATAAATTTAACGAGTGGGAATTAAAAGGGGCTTGCTTGCGAATCGAATGTGGACCAAGAGATTTAGAAAATGGCCATGTGATGGTCAAGGTACGGGATCTTGCTGAAAAACAAACAGTCGCCTTTGATGCCCTTGCTGATTTTGTGGATCAACAATTAGCCGAGATGACACCACGCTTGCTAGAAGCAGCCCGCAACAGAAACAAAGAGAACGAGTATTACGAGATCGATACACTTGAAGAATTAAAAGCGCATATCGAAACTTGCAAAAATGAAGATAAAGTCACTGGTTTTGTCTTGATTGGCTGGGATGGAACAGAAGAAACAGAAGCCAAGATCAAAGAAGAAACTGGCTTTACTACTCGAAATATTCCATTCGAAGCCCCTATGGAAAAAACCGTTGATATCGTCAGCGGCAAACCTGCCAAACATACGGTTTGGATCGCTCGGGCCTACTAAAAAAGATTCATAAAAACCCGCAGAACAACGGAACATTCCTTACCACCTGCAACGACAGATCTTGCGATCGTTGCAGATGGTAGATAGGTTCCAATTATTCTGCGGGTTTTAACTTTTCCAATACTCTTTGATTGGATCGATCAGTAAACTAATTCCAAAAGATCTTCCGGAGTAATATTACCGAAGTATTTTTTGACATCAATCTGATCAATGACCTCTTTCAATGCCGATTTTTCATAACGTGTACCGATAAAGGCTTGTTCTACGTCAGCAATATCACCTAATCCAAAGAAATCCCCATAGATTTTTGCTTCCGTGATCTTGCCTTCTTGGACATTGAAGCGAACTTCGATTGATCCAATTGGAAATCGTTTGCGGCGTTCAAGATCAAATGCCGGTGATTTTCCATAATTCCAATCCCAGTTGCGATAATACTTATCAGAAATTTCATTGATTTTGACCCAATCTTCTTCCGTCAATGTATAGATCTTGACTTGGTCGACTGAATCCACGCCGAAAATCTTTAATAAAATCTCTTCACGAAACGCTTCGGTTGTCATCCCTTGTTTGTCTTTTGGTAAGAAGGGTTTGATATTCGTCACGCGAGAACGAATGGATTTGATCCCTTTTGACTCGATTTTATCTTTGCGAACTTTCAGTGCATTGACTACTTCATTAATGTCACTGTCAAACATGATAGTCCCATGAGCAAACATGCGGCCATTCGTGGCATACATCGCATTCCCAGAGAACTTCATATCATCAATAACTAAGTCGTTGCGACCTTTCAATTGCGCCCCTTCGACACCCATCTCATGCAGGGCTTGGACGATCGGTTTTGTTAGTTTCTCAAAATCACGGAATGAGTTGCCGTCATCCGGCATGATAAAACTAAAATTCAAATTTCCAAAATCATGGTAGACTGCCCCGCCACCACTGAAACGGCGAACCACATGGATGCCATGCGCATCAACATAATCTTTGTTGATTTCTTCGATCGTATTTTGATTTCGTCCAATAATGATCGACGGCTCATTGATATAAAACAGTAGAATCGGTTCATCCACCTTCATCTCCTGCAATAAAAAGATTTCAATAGCTAAGTTGATTCTTGGGTCGTGGTTTTCGTTTGGTACAAAAAGCATCTGCTACTCCTCCTCGGGTTTAAATCTCAAAGATTTTTTGAACTGCTGCCAATTCAACCGGTATCCCGTTGGCCGCCGTTGCTGCCTCTTCTTTTAGTTGCTCTAGATCTCCATGCTGCGGCAAATGAGTCAAAACCAGTTTTTTGACTTTCGCAGCAGCAGCGATCTCTCCAGACTCTTGAGAGGTAAAATGCGCTTTATGTCGTTCATTTCCAGCAAAAAGATAGGTATCTGCTAAAAACAAGTCAGCATCTTGGGCAAAATCGACAAAATTTTCTAAGTAGCCGGAATCGCCAGTGAATACAAATATTTTACCTGTACTATTCTCAACAAAGCGCATGGCATAGCAAGTTACAGGATGAATCGTCTCCATAAATGTAACAGAAAACGGTCCCAATTCCAACTGTTTTGTTTGTAAATAATCATGTCCTTCAGAGACCCCTGTCATCGTTAGCTCATTGAAATGAACAGTGTCTCTTCCATGACCATAGATTGGCAATACCTTTCGTTCTGCTTCTTTAGGAAACAACTGCCAATAATACTGTAAGACCCCTAAATCTGCAATATGGTCATGATGGTAATGACTCAAAATCACTGCATCCAGCGCCAATGGATCCAAAATTTTTTCCAATTGGATCAATGTCGTACTGCCAGCATCCAGCAGCAAATGGTACCCCTCAGACTCTAATAGATAGCCAGTAGTTCCCTCACCTTTGTAGGGATAAGCGCCTAGACATCCTAAAACTGTTAGTTTCATACTTCCGCCTCCTTGACTCTATGCTATCACAAAAGCAGGGGATTACTCAAAAATAAACAGCAAAAAACGGCTGCCCTCGTCGAAACTTCCGAGCAAAAGAAATCGTGTTTCTCATTGCTGGCTTCCTCCGTTGGTACAACCGTCTTCGTTTATTTTTTACATAGTGCTTTCACTAAGAATTGGTTCATTGTCTTTTTCAATCAATGCCTGATAAAATGCCGCATTGGCCGCATTGGCATAAGTCAGCGCCCATAAGAGACCGATAATAAAAGCAAACGTCCCTAAAATCATCCAGCCGAGTAACGACAACTGCAGCAAAATATACTGGCCGATATGTTTTCTCATTAGATGCCAAGCACCTTTAATGGATTGAAAAATCGTCAATTCAGCATGATCATAACGCAAATAGATAGCGAACTGGAAGAGTCCACTGATCAGTTGCGAAACAAACATGAACAGGATCGCAGAAACAATCATCCCAATGACAAAAGATAGTGACGTTTGAAAAAAGTCCCAGTTGAAGTTGATTTTTCTATTGACATCAAGGATCATACTCAGGTATTGATTAAAGCCGCTGAATGCCAATTGCGGCAAGAACACAATAAAGCTAATCACGTAGTTGATCAGTGCACTGAGTAGGTTCAACAATAAAAATGGGACATAGTACCGCTTATCGAAAACGAGAAAAATATCTGATACATGAATCTCCCGTTGCCGAATCACGAATAGTGCCATAATATTTAAGCCAATTGTCAATGCAAAGAAAATAAAGTATTCCAAAAGGTAATCGATGATCGTTTCTTTGGACTGGTGAAACGTATTATTTGCCAATGTCAACACAAGACTGCTGACTAGACTCTGGATAACGATCGTTGCCAGAATCGCTAAAATATACCGTCCCCACTTGCCTCTTAATGACCGTGAAGCCATCGTGCGGATCTCACTATTTTTTCTCATCCTCTACTCCTTCTAGTAGCTTCGTAATTCTTTTACCGTTTTATCATCGAGGCGACGAACAACTTCAGTCACTAATTTGACCGTATTTAAATAGTCGTCTTCATGGATGACAGAAGTATGAGAATGCAAATAGCGTACAGGAACCGTAATCGCGATCGATGGCACACCATCACGGGTCAAATGCATTTGACCCGCATCCGTTCCACCACCGGTGATCACTGTGTATTGGAATGGAATCTCTAATTCTTCCGCAACATTGATCACAAAATTCAAGAGCTTTTTGTGAGGAATCATTGAGGCATCAAAAATCAAGACTTGTGGTCCTTTGCCAAGAACAGAATCGGCCTCTTTTGGTGTCATCCCTGGGGTATCACCAGCGGTTCCCGTATCAAGAGCAATCGCAATGTCTGGATTCACTAAATGGGTACTGGTCCTAGCGCCTCGCAATCCGACTTCCTCCATCACATCGCTGCCAGCAAACAAGCAGTTAGGGTGTCCCTCTGCTGCTAATGTTTCTAACACACGTAAGGAAACAGCGGTCCCCACTCGGTTATCCCATGCTTTCGCTAACAAAAATTTGCTGTCATTCATGCGCTTGTATTGGATATAAGGCGTAATCATATCTCCCGGACGTACACCCCATTCTTTTGCTTCCTTATCACTGGAAGCACCGATATCAATAAACATATCTTTGATATCATAGGGTTTGTTACGAACTTCTGGGGTTAAGACATGAGGAGGTTTGGAACCGATCACGCCATGGATCAATTTGCCGGCTTGTGTTTTGATTTCAACTTCTTGTGCCAGCATGACTTGTCCCCACCAACCACCGAGGGTTTGGAACTCAACGAATCCTTTTTCCGTGATTTTGGTTACCATAAAGCCCACTTCATCCATGTGTCCAGAAATAAAAATTTTTGGACCGCCGCCATCACCCACGTGTTTGGCGATCACACTTCCTAAGCCATCAAAAAAGATATCTTCTGCAAAGTCTTTCGCGTAAGCTTTGAAGACTTCCCGTACCTCTTCTTCATTTCCCGGAACACCGCGGGCAGTCGTCAAATCAATCAATAACTGCTCTTCTTTTTTCTCCATCCTATCTACTCCTCTACTAAGTTTATCCCTTAAATTATACCATTCCTATTCCTTCATACCAGCTTAAAATCGAAAAAACTGCCAACTTATTCTTCAATGATTCGCAAGCATAGTTTGACTGTAATCAAATAGGCGATCAAGAATACCGCAGCTGCGATGCCGGCAAAAAGATGCGCTACCCAATATCCCGGGCTGACGACGAACTGTGTCAATGTGTTGATTGCAAAGCCCGCATGCAAAATCGCTAATACCGTCCCTGGCAGGAAGACCCAGAAATTCTGCCAGTAGACAATTGACCGGATTTCCTTTTTGCTGTAGCCTAGTTTACTCAACAAACGATAATTTCTTTTTTCTCGTTCGGTGTTAGAAAATTGTCGCACGATCAAACTGCTAGAGGTCGTGATCAACACGATGACTCCCACAAATAAGGAAACAAACAAAATGATTCCGCCTTGTCGTCGAACAGCCCGCATACTAAGGTAGCGATTCGCCAAATTCAAACGATAGCCGCTAAGATAGTCTTTGGCTGTGGGATTTTTTTCCGGAATCCCTGACTGCAGCAAGTATTTGACTTTTCCATGTTCTTGCAGACGTTTATACGAAAACGGATAAGCCCATTCAATCGGTAACTGATCATCGATAGCTTTACTCAGACTTTCATGATCCGCTGTGTTCACATTGAGATAGGACAGTTGATAGTCCATCCCAGACATTTTCTGAAAATCTGCATCATTGACCACTAATACGTTTGGTAAAGAATAACGTAGAGAGATATCCCCAAAATAATCCGGATAGCTCTTTTCTAAAAGGATTTTTTTGCCGTTTTGAAGAGTGATGCTATTCTGAAAAGTCCGTAAGCCATAAGCAATATTATAATCAGCATCAAAAAATACCCCTCGCCCTTCGGACAGCGAAACTTCTGGCGCATCCGGTACGAGACGACGAAACGCTTGGTAATCTGAGAGGGACAAGACATTGACCAAAAAAGTTTCTTTGCCGGTACTCGTAGGATTCACTAAATACTTCGCATTGATTGCTACTGGCAGAACACGAAAGGTGACCTTCTGCTCTTCAGTAACTTGCCCGTGATCGTGCACAATTCGTGCCAATTCCGCTGCTCTATCTGCTGCCACTTGAAAATCCGTGGGATACTCACGGTTGGAGGCCTGATAATTTAGTGAAATCACCCCCATCGTGCCGCCAATCAATGAAATGGCAATCGCCGTAATGATCGTCAGCAACGAAAAACTTCTCCATGTCCGCTGCAGATAGGCCCGGACATTATTAAATGCGATCAATCGCGTCCCTTTGCAGACTCGTTTGCGGGAATTGGTGAGTAAATGCAGCAGCATTGGTAATGTACAGTCAAAAAATAAATAGGTGGCGGTAACACAACAAACGAAAATCAGCAATGGAATCCAGAGTATCGCTGTATAGTCCTCTGTATAGGTGATATAGCGCTCCAACGTGCTGCGTAATGTCAGCGCTAAATAATAGCCAACACCTAATAGAAGCAAACCAACGATCCCCATCGCACTCCGAAAGGGATGCGGTTTCAGCTTGTAGACAGGGAGTGTCAGATTGGTTTTCATCAGATCATTCAATGGATTCTGCCAGACAAACAAAACAACCTGACCACTTAAAATCACCATTGCCAGTAAGAAAACCCACACCGTCGTTAAAATTGAACGTGGCGAATTGAAAAAGTGACTGGTGATGGACAACCCCATCACTCGAATCAAAATCATCGAGAAAAATTTTGAAAAAATGATTCCCATAAAAATGCCTACGAATAATGAAAAAAGATTGAGTAAAAAGGTTTCCCGCAACAACAGCCAACACAGTTTTGCTCTTCGCAGCCCCAAAAGCTGATAGACACTGATTTCTTTTTGGCGCTGATTCAAGAAAAAATGATTGGCACTCAGCATAAAAAATAAGACAACAATAGCAACAATGGTACTGCCAAACCCAAGAATGCCATCGATTGGCGTATCTTGCTGCACCCGTTGCGTCAACAACCGGTCATTCATCATGGCGCTAAATGAATAAAAAATCATGATCGCCGTCATCATACAAACAAAATAAACGACATAATTGCGAAATTGCTGCAAAAAACTGCGCCAGCCGATTTTATAAAGCATGGCGATCCCCGCCTCCGATCGTGGCTTGCATATCGATGATTTTTTCAAAAAATTCTTTCCGAGAACCTTTTTTGACGACTTCGGCAAAAAAGACCCCATCGCGGATGAACAAGATCCGATTGCAGTAACTAGCAGTAAAAGGATCGTGGGTCACCATCAGAATCGTCACATCTTCTTGCAGATTGATCTCCGCTAAGTAACGCAAAAGCTCTGTCGCCGATTTCGAATCTAAAGCCCCAGTCGGTTCATCAGCAAACAACACAGAGGGGCGACGAATGATGGCGCGAGCAGCAGCGACCCGTTGCTTTTGCCCAACAGACAACTCTTCAGGGTAACGTTCCAGCAAATGCGCAATCCCTAATAAATCCGACAGCTCAGCGACCCGCTGCTCCACGACTTTGGCAGAAAGACGGTCAATAGCTAAAGGAAGAATGATATTGTCTTTAGCGGTCAATGTGTCCAATAGATTAAAGTCTTGAAAGATAAAGCCGATTTCTTGTCGGCGAAAATCGCTCAACTTGTTTTCTGACAAACGAGTGATATCTTGTCCTCCAATAATTACAGAGCCAAGACTCGGACGTAAGATGGAAGAAAGAACATTCATCAGTGTCGTTTTCCCGGCACCACTGGGACCCATGATCCCTACAAATTCCCCTTGATCTACGGAAAAAGTAAGATTGTCTAGCACTTTCGTTTGATTGAAGCGGGTGCCGTACGTTTTTGTCAGGTGCTTCACATCGATCATTTTTTTCATACAAACGCTCCTTCTTTTTCTTTATGGTAGCATATTTTTCCGTCCATCGCCCCTGCTTCGTTTTTTCATAAAAAAATTTTTTACCATTTTTTATTCATTTTGTGAAACGTGAAACATAAAAGACCTTGTCATCATCAAGTTTCAGTTAAAATCACTCATTGAATATACACTACATATTGTGCATATTAAATTAGATGCCAAATAAAAACCACTATATATAGTTGCCGAAAACATTGTTTTGTTTTATGATATTGAAGAAGATAAGGAGTGATAGTAATGATGGACTTAAAGAGAAATACTGAACAAAGCGGTGGCAGCCATCCGCAATTATCCCAATTAAGGATTGTAAAACGGGATGGACGTTTAGTTGATTTCGATGACCAAAAAATTTACGATGCGTTAGTAAAAGCCCAACAAAAAGTCAATGGAGAACTATCTCCCCTCGATCATGAACGGATTCTAGAAATCGTAGAAGGAATCGATCATGAAATTGCGGATCGATTTACAAAAAACGTTAAAATATACGAAATCCAAAATATTGTCGAGCATATTTTATTAGCGAAGAATGAGTATGCATTGGCTGAAGAATATATCAATTACCGAACACGTCGTGATTTTGAACGAAGCAAAGCAACAGATATCAACTTTACGATCAATAAATTAATGAACAAAGACCAAACTGTGGTCAATGAAAATGCCAATAAAGACAGCAACGTCTTCAACACCCAAAGAGATTTGACTGCCGGGATCGTTGGAAAATCTATTGGATTAAAGATGTTACCTCCTCATGTGGCCAATGCCCATCAAAAAGGCGACATCCACTACCATGATTTGGATTATCATCCTTATACACCGATGACCAACTGCTGTCTGATCGACTTCAAAGGTATGTTGAACAACGGGTTCAAAATTGGAAATGCAGAAGTTGAATCACCAAAATCGATCCAAACGGCGACAGCTCAGATTTCTCAAATCATTGCCAACGTGGCTTCCAGCCAATATGGCGGTTGCTCTGCTGACCGGACCGATGAGTTATTGGCCCCATTTGCCGAATTGAACTATCAAAAACACTTGCAAGACGCCCAAGAATGGATCGAAGGCGAAGAGCGCCAAAAAGCTTACGCGAAAAGCAAAACCAGAAAAGACATTTACGATGCGATGCAAAGCCTGGAATATGAAATCAACACATTGTTCACTTCCAATGGACAGACACCTTTCACTTCCTTAGGATTCGGTCTGGGAACAAACTGGTTTGAACGAGAAATCCAACGAGCTATCTTACAGATCCGCATCAATGGATTAGGTAGTGAAAAACGGACAGCCATTTTCCCTAAATTGATCTTCAGTATCAAACGCGGCGTGAATTCGGAACCAACCGATCCGAATTATGATATCAAGGAACTGGCTTTGGAATGTGCGACAAAACGGATGTATCCAGATGTCCTGAATTATGACAAACTAATTGAATTAACCGGTAGTTTTAAAGTACCAATGGGTTGTCGTTCTTTCCTACAAGGCTGGAAGGATGAACAAGGGGAAGAAATCAATGTGGGTCGGATGAATCTCGGTGTTGTGACATTGAATATCCCACGCGTGGCTTTAGAAGCTAACGGGGACCGTGACAAATTCTGGTCACTTTTGGAACAACGGCTACAAATCGTCAAAGACGCCCTTGTCTATCGTGTAGAACGCTGTAAAGAAGCCAGCCCGGCAAATGCGCCTATTCTCTATATGTACGGCGCCTTCGGCAAACGACTGGACCGTAAAGACAGTGTCAATGAGCTATTCAAAAATAAACGAGCAACCGTTTCATTAGGCTACATCGGATTGTATGAAGCAGCAGCCGCTTTCTTTGGTGGCGAATGGGAAAATGATCCAGAAGCAAAAGCATTTACTTTAGATATCGTAAAAGAGCTAAAAGCTCACGCCGATGCTTGGGGAGACGAATATGGCTACCATTTTAGTGTCTATTCCACTCCAAGTGAAAGTTTAACGGACCGTTTTTGTCGTTTAGATACAGAGAAATTCGGCATCGTTAAAGATATTACAGACAAAGACTACTATACAAATAGTTTCCACTACGATGTCCGTAAAAATCCAACACCTTTTGAAAAATTGGACTTTGAAAAAGATTATCCAAAATACTGTTCCGGCGGATTTATTCATTATTGTGAATATCCTGTTCTGCAACAAAATCCAAAAGCCCTTGAAGCCGTTTGGGATTATGCTTATGATCGGGTGGCTTATCTAGGGACCAATACCCCTATCGACCACTGTTATGAGTGTGGCTTTGAAGGGGATTTCAATCCGACAGAACGAGGCTTCGAGTGCCCACAATGCGGCAATCATGACCCAAAAAGCTGTGATGTCGTGAAACGTACTTGTGGCTACCTAGGAAATCCTCAAGCACGTCCAATGGTCCATGGCCGACATAAAGAGATTTCTGCTCGTGTCAAACATATGAAAAATAATTAACGAAACAAGTGTCCATTCGTGGCAAACCTCAAGTAACTTCTGCAGGAATTCAACAGCAAAAACCAGAGATTACTTGAAACAAGAGGCGCAGCCTAGCTGGTCCTTCTGTCCTTGCCGCGAAGGACATTTTTCAGTGAAGAATCGATCTTTTAGAAAGAAGTTTTGTATATGAGAAATCCCCGACCAAAAGAATGGCAAGCAAAAGACTATAGTCAAAATTATGTGGCAGATTATAAAGCCTTCAACTTTGTTGACGGCGAAGGCATCCGCAATAGCCTGTATGTCAGCGGCTGTCTATTTGCTTGTGAAGGCTGTTTCAACAAAGCAGTCCAAAATTTTCGCTACGGCACCCCTTTTACCCAAGAGTTAGAAGACCAGATCATTGAAGACTTGCGGCATGATTATGTGCAAGGACTGACCTTATTAGGCGGTGAGCCTTTCTTGAATACAGAAGTCTGTTTGCAGGTAGTTCAACGGGTACGTCGGGAATTTGGCCACAGCAAAGATATTTGGAGCTGGTCCGGTTACACCTTTGAAGAATTACTGTTGGAAACGGAAGACAAACTTGAACTGCTTTCCAGTATCGATATTCTAGTAGATGGCCGTTTCGAATTGAGCAAACGCAATTTAAATCTGCAATTTCGCGGCAGCAGCAACCAACGAATCATTGATGTTCCTAAATCATTGGCGCTGGGAGAAGCTGTGATTTGGGACAAATGCAAAGACGCTGAAAAAAGCTATGAACAAATCAAAAAGAGTATTTGACGACTTGAAAAAACTTCAGTTTTCAAACTGATACAAAAGATAAAAACCAGCAGGAGTGCTGAACTACTCCTGCTGGTTTTTATTTCGATCATAGGACACACAATCATTGCAAATGTTTGCTGGCTTCTTTGATACTTAATGGAGCTAACTGATCTTTGTGCGTTATCAGAAAAGCCTGCACCCACTCAGGGTTCGTTTTTGCATAATCACGCAAACTCCAGCCAATCGCTTTGTTGATAAAGAACTCATCACTTCCTAAATTATTTAGGATGACCGTCTCCAACATCTGGGGATCGGTTTTTTCTTTTCTAAGCAGTTGGTGATCAATGGCGATGCGCCGGAGCCATAAATTATCTGCTTTGCTCCAAGCAAGCATCTTTTGACTCAATTCCGGATAGGTCATAGTCAGCCCACCAACAACTTTATTCAAGCCATCAACAGTATCCCACCAAGATTTTCGAAGGACTAATTCACCTATTTTCTCCAGTTCGTCTGCTTGGAGGACCGACTGCATCATCACCAGATAATCGATGGCGACATATTGCATTTCCCGATAAGGTTGTTGCCAACAACTTTCCACAAATCCCCAATCGATAGCGGCTTTTTTCATTGCGGCAAAATAGGGTTTTTGTATTTGTTTCCGGATAGGTGACGGAATGCCTAAAAAATCAAACTGATCCCTCATGTACGCCTGCATCTGAACTCTCCCCGCTGGATTTTCTTGTGCCATTAATTCCTCTTGTAACGCTTTCCATTGACTGTTTGTCGTCATTATGCGCCTCCATATTTTTTATTCGGTTTCCCACAAAGGCAATACGATATTTTCATACGCTAACGGATCTAGGTTCGTGACTGTGATCCCCAATAAGCGGATCCCTTTTTCGATTCCTAAAATCTCCTCCCAAATCAAACTGGCTTGTGAAAAAATAGCTTCTTTCTTGTGCACATATTCTGGTAGCGTCACCCGTTTTGTGATGGTGGAGTAATCGGCATAACGCACTTTCAACACTACCGTCTTTCCGTGCTTCTGTGTACGCTTCAATGATCGTTCTACTTCTTCTGCCAAAATCCTTAGCTGACTGATGACTTGATCCTCAGTGGTCAATGCATTGCCATAGGTATGTTCTTTGCCGACTGATTTTCGTTCTCTTGTCACACTGACCGGAGAATCATGAATGCCGCGAACTTTCCGGTATAATGAGTAACCCATTTTTCCAAATTCTTGGATCAATGCCATTTCGCTCCATTCATAGAGATCAGCTCCGTTATAAATCCCTAATTCGTGCATTCTTGGCACTGTCTTCTTCCCGATACCATGAAATTTCTCAATCGGTAATTTTTTTAAAAAGACCACGGCATCTTCCGGCATCACTACCGTCAAGCCTCGGGGTTTGTGAAAATCCGAAGATAATTTAGCTAAAAACTTATTGTAGCTGACCCCTGCTGAACAAGTAAGCTGGGTGGTCTGCCAGATGTCTTGCTGGATCATGCGAGCAATTTTGATCGCGGAAGGACAGTTGATCTTGTTGACGGTCACATCCAGATAAGCTTCATCAATAGAAACCGGTTCGATCACATCGGTATAGCAACTAAAAATCTCTCTAACTTGCTGAGAGATTTCCCGATACTTTTGATGGTTACCAGGTATAAATACGGCGTGAGGACACAGTTCAAAGGCTTTTTGCGCACTCATCGCCGAATGGATCCCATATTGCCGGGCCTTGTAATTTGCTGTTGTGACTACCCCTCGGCCTCCGGTATCACTTGGGTGACGGGCAATCACTAGCGGGTGTTTCGCCAGCTCAGGATCGTCTCGTTCTTCCACCGAAGCAAAAAAGGCATCCATATCGATATGGATGATTTTCCGAGAAGTATCGTTTTTTAATGGAAAACGCAACTCAGCCATCTTCACCACTCCATTCCCCTCTATTATAAACGAACAAAAGTTCCCTATCAAGAGGCTCATACCCAGCAGCGGCATTTGCTGCAAACCAAAAGAATCCCTGCCGATAAGACAGAAATTCTTTTTGGCTTCCTGTTACGATTAAAGACGTCAACTTTGGTTCACTTCGACAAAAATCCTAGACTTACAGCGCTGCTGTTCCTCGTTCATTGGTGCGGATTCGTACTGCTTCTTCGATCGGATAAATAAAAATTTTGCCATCACCTACTTCACCTGTATGGCAGATAGACAATATCAGTTCAATGATTGCTTCAACCTCTTCGTCTGCCACAACAAAACTCGCCTTTACTTTAGGCAAAAGTGTCGTAATCACTGCTTGACCTCGAACAAATTCTTTGACCCCTTTTTGATTGCCGCAGCCCAATACTTGACTCACCGTCATCCCAGCCATCTCGGTTTGATCAAGGGCTGCCTTTAATTCTTCCATTTTTTCTTGTCGAATGATTGCTTCTACTTTTTTCATCTACATTCCTCCATCTATGAATCCAGCCCCATAAAGGTAGGATACGCTGTTTCATCGTGTTCGCTGCGATCCATTCCAATGGCTTCTTCTTGTTCTGTGACCCGGATCGGCAACACACGTTTAATGACTTGGATCAATAGAAAAGATATGCCCCCGGCAAAAAGAATCGTAAAGACTATACTGGCAACTTGCGCAATGAACAACTCAGTTCCGCCATAGAGCAATCCGGTGTGTTGATTGACAGCTGGATCGGCAAAAATGCCTGTCATGATTCCTCCGAAGATGCCACCGATTCCATGACAACCAAAAGCATCCAATGCATCATCCAACCCTAAGCGATGCTTGATGACCGAAATAAAATAATAACAAAATGGACTTACTAACGCACCGATCACAAAGGATGACCACAGGGAAACAAAACCTGCGCCAGGCGTAATGGCTACGAGACCAACGACTGCTCCGGTACAAGCGCCGACGATGGTAGGCTTACCTAGCAGAACTTTCTCAATCAACATCCAAGAAAGCATCGCAGTTGCGGCTGCCGTATTGGTCGTTAACAACGCTTGAATGGCGATCCCGTCAGCTGCTAATGCTGAACCAGCATTAAAACCAAACCAGCCAAACCACAGCAGTCCTGTGCCTAATACGACAAATGGGATATTATGAGGACGATATTCCGTCTGATGAAACTCGCGTCTTTTTCCCACGACGAAAGCCAACACAAGCCCGCTGATGCCTGAACTAATATGGACAACGTTGCCTCCTGCAAAATCAATCGAGCCGATAGCATCTAAGAAGCCACCACCCCAAACCATATGAGCCATCGGGAAATAAACTAAAAACAGCCAGCAGCCGATAAATAAGAAAATTGCCGAAAAACGCATGCGACCTACGACGGATCCGGTAATGATCGCTGTTGTAATTAGGGCAAACATCATTTGAAAAGCAGCAAACAATCCTTCCGGAATTCCCTCTCCCTCAGTCATGGAAACTTGCTGAAAAAATAGCTTGTCGATATTGCCGATAAACCCACCTGTACCACTGAAAGAAAGCGAATAACCGGCCACTACCCACAGAACAGAGGCTAGACCCATGGTACAAATCACCATCATCATTGTGTTCAAGATATTCTTTCGCCTTTCCAACCCGCCATAAAAAAATGCTAGCGCAGGAGTCATTAAAAAGACCATCCCACTGCAAATCAAAATAAATCCGCTATTTCCTGTTGCCATACCACCATCTCCTTCTTATGTTAGATATCCTATCATCATATTTTAGAGTTTACTAGTATTTTCTCTGAATTTTGCAATTTTTCTGAAAATACCTCACTATTCATGTTATAAGATTTGACATAAACAATTCAGATGGTGGACTTGCTCATCGATAATTAAAAGGACAAATAATACGTCACATTATCCGGCAAAGGCTTAAAACCATTCTTCTTATAAAAATCTGCAGCTGGCATCTGTTCTTCTGTATCCAACAAAATCGTAGAAAGGCCTTTTTTAAGCAACTCTTCTTTGATCATTTCTAAGAAAGCAGAGCCGAAGCCTTTCTCTTGATACTTGCCAGCAATCAAAAAGGTATCGATGACATATTCTTTTCCTTGGTACCATGGCTTGATAAAGCCTAATGCATACCCCACCAGCTCATTTGTCAAAGAATCCACGATACAATAGCCAATATAAGTATTCATTGCCATCATGGATGACACATAGTCAGTGATTTGAGAAACCGTTAGCTGGTCGTTCCAAGGTTCCGCTGAAAAAACAGCAATGTACAGTTCAACAGCTTCCTTTATATCCTTTGTTGTTAATTCCCGCATTCGTACCTTTGTTTCCATGACGTTCGCTCCATCCTTTTCAATGATGATTGTGACAGTGCCTTTGCTCTGACGGATCACTCATCGATTCGTTTTGCATAGCCATTGCCATAACTGGTATAGCGACGGCCTTGGTTGATTTTCATTTTTTTATGAATCTCTCTTTCTAAATCAATCGATAGAATTTCGGCTAACCCAAGAAGATAGATGGCCACATCTGCTAATTCTTCTCCCACATCTTGGTTTTTGCGGTAAGCATCAAAGGCTTCTCCCACTTCACCGTATAATGACAAAAATTCTTTTTCGACGTTGGTGACATTAAATTGATGATCGATTTTGTTTTGGTAGATTGCTTTTTGCATGTCTGGTAAGTTCATCCTTTTCTCCTTTTTGAACCCGTTCCTCTTCGCTAAAAATGAAGCCTCTTACTATTTCTCACAAAAGCAGCGAATTGACTAGGTCTCACTAATTGATTTCTTTAGTTATATTTTAATACAGTGTTGATAGTGTAACCATTTTTAAGAGCGTGGAACAAAAGGAAAACACACTTTTGTTCCACGCTCTTAACACGTATCAACGACGGGAGCAGAAGCAACTCCGAGAAATAAGTAGAACTACCTCAAAATTGAAAAACAATTTCTCTGTCTTCCTCCTTATTCGTCAGAGACTAACACTTCTGTTCTGGCCTATTCAGGCACATTTTTAGAAAGTTGCAAACTATTCCTATAAGGTAAAGTTTCATTTTATTCAATCGGCAGATTGTGCTGTTTTAGGAAAGAGAACTTATCCCAGTACCCCCTTTGAAATAAAATTTTATTATTTACTATCTGAAAAAAACCGCAACCTCTCAAACCTAACGGGTCACGCCACTCTAAAATTGCCCATTGCCCATCTTCGAAAATGTTTTCAACGATACAAACCATTTTTGCGTCAGAAAAATCTTGTTCAAACATTTTCCTGATCGCTTCTTTCCCAACAACTGGCTCATTGGCAACCTGATGGTTTATTGCATTGTCATCATACAACTCTGAAATAGTTTCTACATCTGCATCATTAAATGCGTCAACCCATTGGCATAGTATTTCTTTTGGTCTCATCTCATTTTCCTCCTCATCTATCACAATTTTTATAATCATTTGCAATATAAAAAAAGTAGCTAATTGAATCAATATTCTACTTTTACAACTTATTTCAAGACAATGGCTACGTTCAGGACCGATAAAGTCTATTACTCTTGAATAACATGGATAGATTGCATTGAACCATGACATTTCTCACTTTTTTTACTTACTGTGAATAGTATTTATAGATTGGATCGGGCCCTTTATGTTCCCCTCTTTTTATACATTGTCTCATGAGAAATCATGGGCAAAACAAATGGTTATCAGTCCGTGTGAACCTACTACGAGCATTTCTTCTAAAGAACCAAGCAACAGCTCTTATTGAGGTCCTGATAGTTTTTGGCTATCTGAAATCAAAGAGTTGATAGTTGCCGTTCTAGGCCCTTCAAACCTGTAAAATTTCCTTATTATAGCATATCCTCAAAAACTTACCAATCTCAAAATTTATTTAATATATAGCCATTTCTTTTAGTGGCTACAAAAAAGGGCTGTGCCATAAGTCACCTACAAGTAACACTATCCGAATAG
>NZ_JALAHI010000054.1 GCF_022711995.1 Enterococcus sp. | reverse complement strand
TTTTTAAAAGTTTTTTTCAGAAGAAGTTTTTCGACGACTTCTTTCGCTTGCTCAGCGACTTAATTAGAATAACAAATGAATTGTTATTTGTCAACAACTTTTTTAATCTTTTTTATTGCTATATCAGCATCAAATTGATTTTTTATTTTTGCGACTTCGTTATAATATCATCTGTATTCAATTTGGTCAAGCACTTTTTTCAAAAAGTTTTTTTGAAAGGTTTTGACCGTCAGCTCAATTGCCAACGTTCTCTACTTTATCATTATGTTATTGAAAGAGCAAGTGTTTTTCTGAAATTTTTTCAAAAATCTTCATAAAAAAAACTGCCTTAAAAGCGGCAGTTTAATCGATATCCCGAGTACGAAAGCGAATTTGGTTATTTTCATCCCGTTTCAAGACTGTTTCTTCTTTCAAATAGCTAAATGTTTTTTCTTTAAGATCAGGATTTTCCAGCATTTCCTCATATCCCGTGAAGATATCTTGGATATATTTTTTGTAGACTTTTTTCTTTTTGATACGTTTTTTCATTCGGCACCGTCCTTTACGTGCTCTATCTTAGCAATTGTAGCAGAAGTTGACAACCGAATTTTCGCTATTTCTGAGACTTTTTGATTAAAAGGTTATTTTGGAGCAATATAACTGACGCTTTGAGAGTAAGCAAGTTCATTGGGAATGATCCGATAAGAAATCGTGTGGCCATCAATGACATTTCCTTCTGAAATCAGAATTCCATCCTCGCCGACCGCTTCCACAAATGCTACATGCCCGTATTGTGAACTAGATCCAGCAACGCCAGGGGTAAAGCTAATCAGATAGCCTGCTTTTGGTGAGGTTGCCGTTTTGTACCCTAAGCGTTTCGCCGTAGTGCCCCATTCGCCGCCATTGCCCATATAATCATCCACACTGCCTCCTAGTTGCTTCACTCGATTGTAAGCATACCAAGTACATTGTCCAACTGGATAGGAGCCGGAGGTATTGTAATTGACACCGTTATAATCAGGAAATACCAACAATTGACGATATTCTTTAGGGATCGCTTCTTTTGATTGAATCACTATACCACTGGCAGCCTTAGCTTCATCATATTTTGTTAATCCATAAACAGCAATCAAAGAATTCAATTTATTGTTATAACTAGTATCTGTGGCATAACGTCCAGTTAAGTATTCTGTTGCTTGCAAATAGTTCTTCGCTTCAGAACGCCAAGTTGGTTTGTAAAAATCAGCGTTGCCACTGATTCCTGTCCGCAGCAGCTGCACATAATCTTTTAAAGACTCTTTGTATCCTGTATAGGTACGAAAAGCAGCTTGAATAGAATAAAGTTCTCCTGCACCATTGTCTTCTGCTGTCATCATAGAGATGGATTGACTCCCAGAACTTCCCTTGATCCCAAAGAGATTATAGTATGGTGGGGCAGCCAATCCGCTTTGACCAGATCCGCTTTCTAAGATTGCCTGCGCAATCATTACTGAGGCATAAACACCATAGGTTAAACCTAGCTCTCGAGCATCTTCTGAGATGGAAGCGATAAAGGCTTCCGTTTGCGGATTTGTACGAAAATCATAGCTAGCGGCATATTTATCGATCAAGGATTGCCCATGAGCGGTCAGCTTTTGTGATTCAGTAAAATGCACAACCATATCTGGTTGATTTACCAAGTCTTCTTGAAGGATCTGTTTGTTTTCCTCACTGCTTGTTTTTCTAGTAACGGTATAGATTCGTACGCCGACATTATCTGTCGTTGCTTTCTCTTCCTTCACGATTTGCTCTGCTTGAGGCTTATCTGCCATAATCAATTTATCCTGTCCAAGATAAATTGCTGCCTTGACCAACTGCTTACCGTCTTTCCAGAACAAAAGGTCTCCAGGAACAGCTTTTTCATAGGATGTTTGTTTTCCTACCTGACTGAGCTGTTGATATGATTCGATACCTTTCAAATCAAAAACTCCGCGATAAACAGCAACAGGCAATGAAAGATTATTAAATCCAGAACCTTTTGCATCTTTTTCGTATGGTTTACCTAGTTGATTCAGCGCTTCTGAAATCAATGCTGCCGATCGCTCATTGGCCAATTGACTTAATAATGGCAAAATATAGCCGTTCAAATTAGAATCCGTTGGCGTTGTCACCAATGTCTTCGCTAAATCAACTGAAGCACCACTTGGTTGAAAAGAAGGAGCTACAGGGCCAGTAGAATTATCTGTACCCGTACTTACTTCCGAAGAATCCTTTGACGAGCTTGTCGTTGTATGATTCGGCCTAGAGGATTCGCTGGTTTCAGATGGTTTCACAGAAGACGACTCACTCTCTGTCGTACTTGTAGAATCTTTCGTTGATTCGGTCGTTGACTCACTGCTTCCACTTGTTGAAGTTGAAGTGGTCCCACTTTCAGAAGAGCTCGTACTTTCTGTTGTGCTGGTGCTTTCATCACTTGAAGAAGGTTCAGTTGAACTGCTGTCCTCAAATTCATTTGAGTTGTCACTTTGACTCGGTTGGGTCGTCGTTTCAGTTGTCGCTTCGACAGATCCTTCGATCTTCGCGTCAGATGTCTCGGAAGGTTCATTTTTTTCCGTTCCTTCTGAAGGACTTGAATTGACCGCTTCAGTTGTGTCTTCATCCATAACAGTCAGCGCTCCAACTGCAGGTCCTCCTTGACCTAACAAGATTAACAGAGCTGCCAACATCGCCAATGCTTTACGCATATTTTTTCTTTTTTTCATTGGATACTCCTCCATTTTTTACTCACCACAACTTTACCATAAGAAGATCATTAAAAGAAAGTGATAACAATCTATTTTTATACAAATTAAATACTTCGTATAAGTAAAAATAAAGAAACAAAAAGAAATACAAACCGCCTTGCATAATAAAACTACGCAGGAACGGATCGTATTTCTTAAATTCAATGAAGAAAACAGAAGAATAATTTTTGTTTTCTTACTTATACAGTAGGAACAACCCCATTGATTTTTTTGATTGCTTCTATATTCTACAAGCCAAAATGGTGAGACTTGCTAGAAATCTTAGAGCAATTTCTGATAAGCCAATCGTTCACCATGGGGAATAGGAAAAACGATTTGGCCACAAAACTGATAGCCACATCCGGCAATTATTTTTTGCATCCCAAGATTCGCTTGGTACGTATCGATGCGCAAATCATGAATCCCTATTGCCAGTGCTTCTTCTTCTAACGCTTTCAGCAAGTGTGCACTTAACTGTTTGCCTCGAAAATGATCACTGACTACTACGCGATGGATCGAAGCATAAGGCCCCTCACCAATCCACCCTTTCCCGGTGATTGCGGTATAAACCGGGTCTACGCCTTTAACTAAAGCGGCGGAGGCAGCCATTTGTCCATCGTATAACAATACATAGCTCTCTTGGTTCTTGATATCCTCGGCGATTTTTTCATGATTGGGACCATAGCCATCTTGCCATTGTGGTGATCCTTGTTTTTTTAGCGATTGTATTCCCATTTCAAATAAAACCATCATTTCTGGCAAGTCGGAAAGAGTTGCCTTCCTAAATTCGATCATGTCGTTCCTCCTTCAGCAGTGTTTCGCAAATCGATTACAGCGAACGAAGCTTACCTCGGAAGTCATCAATTGATGTATAGCCTTTAGCGGTCATGATTTCAGCCAACTCTTTTTTTAGACGAGCAAAAATCGCTGGTCCTTCTTTTTGCAATTCGGTACCTACTTGTAGCATTGTGGCCCCACACAATAAATGCTCAAAGGCATCTTGACCTGAACGAATACCGCCAGTTCCGATTACTTTGATTTCTGGCTTTAGTCGGGTTGCAAAAGCACGAACGTTGGCTAATGCTGTTGGTTTGACATACTCTCCACCGATGCCGCCAAAACCATTTTTCGGTTTGATGACAACCGCTTCGGTATCAATATCTATATATAAGCCATTTCCGATGCTATTGATCGAATTGATATAGGTCAAAGGGAATTGATTCAAAATTTCAGCCATTTGATCAAAATGTGCTAAATCAAAATAAGGAGGCAGTTTCACGCCTAAAGGTTTTGTAAAAAAGCTAAACACTTGTTCTAAAATTTGTTTAGTCAAAGGGAAATCATAAGCCACTTGCGGCTTACCTGGTACATTTGGGCAGGAAAGATTTAACTCCGTAATGCCCTGAAAGTTACTAGCTTCAATTTTTTTAAGAAGCTCAATATTTTCTTCGACGCTCATTCCTGCAACAGAAAAGAAGAAAGGTGATTCAGGTGCCATTGCTTCTTGTTTTTCTATAGCAAAATCCAAATAATAGTCTAAGCCTTTATTAGGTAATCCCATTGAATTGATACTACCTAGAGCAAGATCCACATATCTCGGTTCCGGATTACCTTCTCGTGGCGCTAACGTGGCACTTTTTGTCACAAAAGAACCGGCTTCGGATGCTGCAAGCTCCTCCAAATCACTTGTGGTCATACAATGAACCCCAGATGCGTTCATAAAAGGATTGTTGTAGGTGAATTCACCAAATTTAGTCGTTAACATGGTTTGTCTCCTTTCTTCATTGAAAATAGTTTACCTTTCCAGTTTGCAAAATGCAATCGTCGTTTTGCCTTTCCGCCTATTTTTATCTGTAGGGTCAGCTATTTACTAAAATCCATGAAAAAAAAGGCAATCCTACTTCATATCTGATTGCTCTTAGTTATTGCTTTAAATTATTGTTCTTAGTTGTCACTCTTACTTCCTATTTAAATTTCTTCTGGAATGAAATTTCGTTGACTCTTTTAGAGCCGTTCGATCAATTCTCTTTGCATTTTCCCTAACGTCACTATTTTCTTTAGTATGCGAAAACGCCATTTTTTATTTTGGACGGTAAAACGCCAAACAACATCTAACCCGTTGAACCCTTGGGTTAATTGCTCATTGGTTAGGTCCTTTCTTGCGTAAGCAATGTGATCGATGACTTTTGTTTGAAAAAAGTTCAAAAATAGAATAATCACTTGGCGATCATCCACAAGTAAGATCACATTGCTGCTAATACTTTCCATACTTTGTGACTCGGCATAACCAATACTCATATCGCCTTCATTATATGGAGCGGCTAAGCGACAGAGCTTTTTCTTTGTTAATAGCATAGGCTGGATTCCTTTTCTTTCGTTATCAACTACTATTGTATCATTCTTTATCAAAATGGTCCTCGTTGCGATAAATGACTGTTTCATATAAGCTGTTTTTCCTTTTAACTCAGCGCCGTTTTTCTTTTACCATCAAGCGTATTAAAAACAAGCCGATTAGCAGGTGCCGCTTTTCTAATTGAAAAGTATATGAATAATAAGAAAGTCTCACTGAGAAAAGCCGCTGCCAACTTCTCTTAAACTTCTCTTAAAAGTTAAAAGAGTGCCAACATTTTTAACGAGTCCTCCTAAGCGCTAATCTTCCCTCAATTTGGCATCAAAAAAGCCATTTCTGATCAAGGCCTCCAATCCTCAGCTCCCTGCTATCAAGAGATGCTGAGAATCATTTACCTTTTCAGAAATGACTGCAAGACTTTTTCAATTTTTTCATAATCCGAGGCGTGTAGTTCTTTGTTGATCGCGATGATTTCTGCATTTGAATAGATTTGCTGGTAATCCGATAATGGGATGGTCGTCAGTACGATATCGATTTCCATTTTTTTGAAGACATCGGCAGGAGACACAAAGATCAGGTGATACTTTGTTTGAAAATAGATTTTTATTTGCTTAGCAATCAAATTTTCAGCAGATTGAGGCAGTGTGGTTTCTAAATAAATGGTGATTTTCCTTTCCAGAGCTAACCTTTGGGGTAAATCTGCTAGTAACATCGTATATTGTATGGTCAGAAAACTTTTTTCTTTGAATAAGGCCAGCTGGGTCTCCTTATAAGCTAAGTCAAAAAAACGCTCAAGGTGTGCTTTTAAATTTGGAAAATAGTTTGTAAATGCTAAAGAATAATCTTCGCCATCCAAATCACAGAGGAAATGATTCAGAATATTCGCAAATGAATGGCTAGAAAAAAGGGCGACAGCTGCTTTATCATCTAAAGGCAAAATTCTCATTTTGTTGATCGCATAGTTGGTCGCTAATCCAGCCGGTTGCGAATGCGCCACTTCAAAGGCAATTTCTTCTTCCATATTTGCGAACAATCCGAGTCCTTTAAAGACTAGGTAGGCAAAATAAACTTCCTCTTCTTTGATCTCGCTCATAATATTGGCTGCTTTAATAACTCTTTTTAAGTTGGCATAGTTTTGCGAGGTTTCTGGAATGTGCTCATAGTTCATTCGGTTACCAGAGTTGATTCTAAGTTGACAGATAGCAAAAAGAAACATCACGCGCTTCTTTTCTAAGAGAGATAACTTTTTGAAAAAAGAATGCTTCTTAAAATTGTTGACGATCATTTCCACTTTCTTCTCCGAAACTGTGGTGAAAGGCCAATACAACCCACGATTGATTTTCCAATAAAATACCAGTAAGAACATCCTGATTTGACCTTCTTCACCAGTAAATTCAAAGGTTTTACTGGCAATGCCAATCGATATTGGCTTTAAAATGCTTCGCACTTCTCTTAAGTGGCGTCTTGCTGTCGCTTCACTTATATGATTCTCGAGGGCATAGTGGGCAATTGTTTTGAATTTATTATGTAACACATATTCAATAATTTTCAGCCGTGGCGCTGGTTCTAGAATATAAATAAAAAAGGACTTTAGGTCTCTGCCGATTGGTACTTCTAGCTTTACTCCTCTCAAGGAGACATCAATAGCAAATCCCGAGTTATTGTACTCCTTGATATCTTGTTCTAAAGTCCGGATAATTTTTCTTGTATAAAATCCTGAGAGATTGAACTCTTTCCGTATTTCTTCAGTCGCTACGTATCGGGCTTTTCTCATTAAGTATTCCGAAATTCTAATTTCGAGCAAGACATCTTCGGGAACGATTTGAGAGTAAATACTATCCATCTTAAAAACCCTTTCTTTGTTGGCTACAACATTATGTGTTGAAATGGTTGGAACCCCTTTGGGTCTATTTCTATAATCATAGAAATTCTCTTAAATGACCTACTTTGATTTTCTCGGTTCGCTACCGCCCAGTATTCCACTGATTGACTTCATCCGTTTCAATTTATTGGAAAATCAACTTTAGTTTGATGGCTGATCCATTCAGTTCACTTTGCTTTTCGTCAAAGGTAAAACACTGATATTCCAATAAGGCATTTTCGTATTCACCTGCCGCAACCATCTGCTCAAGTTTGATTTCGTATAGACCGTTTCCGGGTTCAATCAGCTTAGACGCCCAAATCGTTGTCTCATCCGGTAGCTTTAGACTGATTTTAAAGTAGCAATCATTTTCTTCTGGATTATAAAAATTTACCGCTTGTTCAAGTGAACCAGCTTTCAGCGTCATTGAGTCATAACCTGGAATCGCGATGGAAGAGGGTTTAGCTTTTGAGGAGGTCTCTTTTTTTCCTTCCCAAGAAACACCTTCTGTCTCCAGAGAATTTTCAGCGGTTTGATTGAAAAACAGTTTGCGCCCCACTGCTCCGCCAAGAAGAAGCAAAAGTGCGAGTAAGAGAAAAATACCTAAACGCTTTTTTTTAGATTTGTCTTTAATGACCATTTGATTATAGTCCTTTCTTATGATTATTTCTCAGATTTCAACTCGATCAGTCTCTAGCCTATTGATAGTGTAAAAAAACCTATTAACAGAACTTAGTCTTTTCGTTCTGCTTAATAGGCATTGATTTAAAAAGTGTAAAAGATAGCTTAAATACTTAAAAAATGAGTGGTGATTTACTTTTCCTTAAAACTTCATAAAACACTTTTTGACTCTGCAAAAAAGTTATTTGGTAATTGCTTTTACTTCAGCATAAAAAGAAATGGTTGTTTGGTATGTTCCAACCTTCATATTATCAAATTGTTCTTGAGGAATCTGAATCAGCAACATCTTTTTTATTTCATCAGAGATTTGTTGAGAAAAGAAATTGATTGTATCTACGTTTGAAATGATTTTGTTCTCTTGTCCGTCTTCTTCAAAAAGCACATAATCTAATTTATTACTTGGGTTTAATGTATCTGTGAATACATTGTTTTTTCGAACCTTCACTTCTACATAGTGGTCAGCAGAAACTTCCCCAGATACCCATAAATTACCAATCTGAGTGACTGCTTCAGTAATAGGCTGACTAGCCGGAATATGTAAGACCCATTCATCCTCGTTTTCCAGTGTTAGTACCGTATTTCCATGTTGGTCATCCGCAATCCCCATGACCGTTCCAAAACTAAACAATGAGAGCGACAATAGAACTGTTGCAATCATTTTTTTCATACCTTTTCCTCCTATAAATAAACTATCGTATGGATTAGACGATGATTTTTCTGCTAAAAAGTCAAAAACAGTCTTTTATCAATATTTTGATATTCTGCTTAGCGATTATTTCATTTCATAAAATAAAACCTTTTTCACTTGGTAGATGTATTCATGGGGAGTATCACTGTTTGAAACCCATACTTCGCTTATTTCAGCGTCATCTGACGTAATGACCTGATATTCGGGAATATAGAGCATCCAATCACTTTTTTTGACAATCGATAATTTTGTCTCACCATTCGTTGATTGATCAGCAACGACCAGTGATGTTCCTACCATAACTAAGGCCAATGAAACCAAAAAAAATAAGGCGACGTCTTTCATGACTTACGATCTCCTATCGTTCTAAAAAACCACAAGTATCATGATACCTATAAAAGAACTAAAGAAT
>NZ_JALAHI010000053.1 GCF_022711995.1 Enterococcus sp. | reverse complement strand
TTTTTAAGTTTAAGAAGTATGAAACGCAACAGTAATATTGTAAAAAAAGCTTATTAAGCTATTTTAAATAAATGAATAGGAGCGTTTAGTAATGAAAAAAACAAAAATCGTCAGCACATTAGGACCAGCAAGTAATAGTGTGGAAATTATTTCTGAACTGATCGAAGCCGGTGCGAATGTCTTCCGTTTCAATTTTTCTCATGGAGACCATGAAGAACAATTGAGTCGTATGACAATGGTGCGTGAAGCGGTCAAAAAAACGGGGAAAGATGTTGGGATTCTTTTAGATACTAAAGGAGCAGAAATCCGTACAACTGTTCAAGACACAACAGAAGCAGATTATGGTCGTGCAGGCTATATTCAATTCAACGTTGGAGATCAAACACGTATCTCAATGGACCCAGAGCACAAAGGCTCAAAAGAAAAAATCGCAGTGACTTATCCTGGATTATTCGATGATGTACATGTAGGCGGCCATATCTTATTTGATGATGGTTTGATCGACATGGAAATCATTGAAAAAGATGAAGCAACTCGTGAATTAGTGGTTGTTGTTAAAAATGCAGGAATGTTAGGTTCTCGTAAAGGTGTCAATGCACCTGGCGTATCAATCAGCTTGCCTGGTATCACTGAAAAAGATGCTGACGATATTCGTTTTGGATTAGACAATGATATCGACTTCATCGCAGCTTCATTCGTACGTAAAGCGCAAGACGTTTTAGAAATTCGTGAAATTCTTGAAGAAAAGAACATGACTCATGTACAAATCTTCTCTAAAATCGAATCTCAAGAAGGTATCGACAACATTGATGAAATCATCAAAGTTTCTGACGGTATCATGGTTGCTCGTGGAGACATGGGTGTTGAGATTCCAGCGGAAGAAGTACCAATGGTTCAAAAACGCATCATCAAAAAATGTAATGCAGTAGGTAAATCAGTTATTACTGCGACTCAAATGTTAGAATCAATGCAACAAAACCCTCGTCCAACCCGTGCAGAAGCTTCTGACGTTGCCAATGCAGTGTTTGACGGAACAGATGCAACAATGTTATCTGGAGAGTCAGCAAATGGCGACTATCCTGTACAAGCTGTTGCAACAATGGCTCGTATCGATATTGAAGCAGAAAATGCTTTGGCAGAAATGAGCACTTTCCAAATCAACCAATTTGATAAAACTGACGTTACAGAAACAATTGGTCTTTCTGTAGCTCGTGCAGCTAAAAATCTTGGTGTAAAAACAATCGTTGCTGCAACTGAATCTGGTTATACAGCGAAAATGATTTCAAAATATCGTCCAGATGCAGATATCTTAGCAGTAACATTTGACGAACGTACAAAACGTGGGTTGATGTTAAACTGGGGTGTTTACCCAACAGTTGCTGAAAAACCTTCAACAACAGATGAAATGTTCGAATTAGCAGCAAAACAAGCCGTTGATCTTGGCTTTGCTAAAGAAGGCGATTTGATCTTGATCACTGCTGGTGTACCAGTAGGTGAACGTGGCACAACCAACGTAATGAAAATTCAAATGATCGGTTCTAAACTGCTTGAAGCACAAGGAATCGGTGAAAAATCAATCGTTTCTAACGCTGTTGTAGCCAACAGTGCCGAAGAAGCTATTGCTAAAGCAAAAGACGGCATGATCTTAGTTGTTCCAACAACTGATAAAGAATATATGCCTGCAATTGAGAAAGCAGCAGCCCTTGTTGTTGAAGATGGTGGTTTAACTTCTCATGCAGCGGTTGTCGGAATTGCGAAAGACCTTCCAGTAATCGTTGGTGCAAAAGATGCCACAACAACGATCAAAGATGGTGAATTGATCACTGTGGATTCTCGTCGTGGAATCGTCTACCGTGGAGAAACAACAGCCATCTAATCTTCGTTTTCATTAAAGAAGGCAACAGGCTCGTTCATACAATGACGGGTCTGTTTTTTTCTGTAAAGCGGTCTCTTTTGACTCGTAAAATTACAGCGTGAAAAATGAAAAAGGTGTCAAGAAAATTTCATTGACAAAGGGAAATAACCCCTGTATAATTGCTTTTGTTGCTTAGGGGTGATAAAAATGAAATGGTCTTTATTGGAATTAAAAAAATACCAAGAGACACCGCTGATGTTCGATGAAACATTGAACTTGAAAAATCAATTGATAAAACGCGATGGACAGATCATTGATTTGTCTCCTGTGAAAGTTACCGGAATGATGTCTGTGGGAAAACATGAGTATCTTCTTCATTATCGGATAGAAACAACGATTACGTTGCCTTCTACTCGCTCATTGACTCCAGTTGCTTTACCAATGGATTTTACAGTGGACGAACTCTTCATGACACCAGAGCAATTTCAGCGACGAGATGAAATGATTCCAGAAGAAGATGTCTTGATCATCGAAGGTCAGACAATCAGTTTGGATGATTCAGTGGCTGATAACCTATTACTTGCGATTCCGATGCAAGTCCTTACTGAGGAAGAAAAGAATAGCACAGAGTTGCCGTCAGGAAATGACTGGGCTGTTTTATCAGAAGAAGACTATGCAAACCAGAAAGAAGCGCAAGCCCAACAAGTTGATCCTCGTCTTGCAAAATTATCGGAACTGTTCAGCGATTCAGAAGATGATAACGCGTAGGATTGGAATAAATTGCAGCCTCAAGGTTGCTTTCATTTACAAGGAGGTGTAGCAAAATGGCAGTACCAGCAAGAAAAACTTCTAAAGCAAAAAAAGCAAAACGTCGTACTCATTACAAATTGACTATTAACGGTTTGAACGAATGTGCAAACTGTGGTGAAATGAAAAAAAGCCACCATGTATGCTCAAACTGTGGTCATTACGATGGAAAAGATGTAGCAACAAAAGAAGCATAATCCTTTTTTAACAGAAAAATGGATTTCAAAATCCTAAGGCTAACCATGGAGCCTTAGGATTTTTCTTTTTGTTTCAGATTGGTTTCATGAAAATCGCAACTTTTCTGAAATAATTCTTACTCTTTGAAAGAGAATAGTTCAAAATAGCCTCCTTTTGCGCTATAATGAAACAGATAACTGAATCTTAGGAGGATGAGTGATGACAAAACAACAAATCGGTGTTGTCGGTATGGCAGTCATGGGGAAAAACTTAGCGTTGAACATTGAAAGCCGCGGTTATTCAGTTGCCCTATTCAACCGTACAGGCTCTAAAACAGAAGAAGTAGTAAAAGAACATCCAGATAAAAACTTTAAAGCAACTTATACGATTGAAGAGTTCGTGCAGTCAATCGAAACACCACGACGCATCCTGTTGATGGTCAAAGCGGGTTTTGCAACCGATGCAACGATCCAAGAATTGCTACCTCATCTTGAAAAAGGCGATATCTTGATTGATGGAGGAAACACATTCTTCAAAGATACGATCCGTCGGAATGAAGAGCTAGCAAATTCTGGTATCAACTTTATTGGTACAGGTGTCTCTGGAGGAGAAGAAGGCGCGTTGAAAGGTCCTTCCATCATGCCTGGTGGACAAAAAGAAGCCTATGCGCTGGTTGCACCAATTTTAGAACAAATCTCAGCCAAAGCAGAAGACGGTTCTCCTTGTGTTACCTACATTGGGCCAAACGGTGCTGGCCACTATGTAAAAATGGTCCACAATGGTATCGAATATGGCGATATGCAGCTGATTGCTGAATCCTATGATTTGATGCAAAAAATACTAGGATTATCGGTTTCTGAAATGGCCGACATCTTCTCTGAATGGAATAAAGGGGAGCTAGATAGCTACTTGATCGAAATTACTGCAGACATCTTAACACGCAAAGATGATTTGGGTACTGGTAAACCAATCGTTGATGTGATTCTTGATGCGGCTGGCAATAAAGGAACTGGAAAATGGACGAGTCAAAGTGCATTAGACCTTGGTGTTCCATTACCATTGATCACTGAATCTGTCTTTGCCCGTTATATTTCTGCTTACAAAGAAGAACGAGTAAATGCTAGTGAAGTCTTGCCAAAACCAGAAGGATTTGAATTTACGGGAGACAAACAAGAATTTGTTGAAAAGATCCGCGAAGCATTGTACTTCAGCAAAATCATGAGCTATGCTCAAGGATTTGCTCAGCTACGGACAGCATCGAAGGAATATGATTGGCAGTTGCCATTTGGTGAAATCGCAAAAATTTGGCGTGCTGGTTGTATCATTCGCGCACAATTCTTGCAAAAAATCACTGATGCCTACGAAAAAGATACGGACATCGAAAACTTACTACTTGATGATTACTTCAAAGAAATCACAAAACGTTATCAACAATCCGTTCGTGATGTTGTGGCACTAGCTGTCCAAGCGGGCGTACCAGTACCAACATTCTCTTCAGCAATTGCATATTTTGATTCTTATCGCGCAGATCGTTTGCCTGCAAACTTGATCCAAGCACAGCGGGATTACTTCGGTGCTCATACGTATGAACGTACGGACAAAGAAGGAATTTATCACTACTCTTGGTATGAGGAACAATAAGTCAATCAATTGGAACGAATTAAGAGAATGGCCGAACAGTGAGAACTTTCGGTCAATCTCTTTTTTATTTTTTAGATACATGATAAAATAAAGCAGATAGTGTCTAACTATGTGCATAATAATCGATAAAGGAGCTCTAACTGATGAGTAATATTCTAATCATAGAAGATGAAAAGAACTTAGCTCGATTCGTGGAATTAGAATTAAAGCATGAAGGCTATAATACAGAAGTACATTACAATGGCAGAACGGGATTGGATGCAGCGTTGAACAATGAATGGGATGCTATCTTACTGGATTTGATGCTACCAGAGCTAAACGGACTAGAAGTTTGCCGTCGCGTACGCCAAACGAAAAACACGCCAATCATTATGATGACAGCGAGAGATTCAGTGATCGATCGTGTCTCAGGACTAGATCACGGGGCAGACGATTATATTGTGAAACCCTTCGCGATTGAAGAATTACTCGCGCGTTTACGTGCTTTGTTGCGTCGCATCGATATTGAAGGAGATAAAAATGTTGCTAAGCAAACCACGATTACTTATCGCGATCTAACCATCGAGAAAGAAAACCGTGTGGTACGCCGAGGCAGCGATGTCATCGAATTGACAAAACGCGAGTATGAGTTGCTTTTGACTTTGATGGAGAACGTCAATGTCGTACTAGCCCGCGATGTGTTACTAAATAAAGTTTGGGGCTATGAAACTGAAGTAGAAACAAACGTAGTCGATGTATATATTCGTTATCTGCGCAATAAGATCGATGTACCTGGAGAAGAAAGTTATATCCAAACGGTTCGGGGAACGGGATACGTGATGCGTTCGTGAGCATAAAAAAAAGAATGAAAAAACTAAAAGAACTGAAGGGGCCTTCTTTGACTGTGAAGTGGGCCTTCGCAAGTTCTTTCTTTATATTTGTTGTTTTTACGATTTTTGCGGTCATCACCTACAAAACGTCTATCAACTTGATTGTGGCTAAAGAAGAAAACAATGTGGAACGCACGATGTCAGAAGTAGCTTCACGTTTAGCAAATTCCGATCAAGAGCTGACATTGGTGCGAACGTATCGAAATTTGACGAAAAATGACAATGGCGATACGAGTATTTACGATCGGACATCAACGATCGACGGGAATTTAATGAAAATTGATTCGTTTATTTCTGAGCTGGGTCAATCGTCTCTAAGCTTATTTGTCTATAATTTGAATCAAGAACTGATTTTCAAAACCCATGAAAATAATCTTTCTTTGATCGATGTGCAGCGAAAACCGCCAACGATTGTTACATTAGATGGAATCACTGGCTTTTTGTCGATTCAACCAATCTATTCAAAAGAAACAAGAGAAAAAATTGGCTATGCCCAGACATTTTATGAGTTGACATCATTTTATGAGATTCGCAGTAAATTGCTATTAACATTGATTATTCTTGAAGTTGTTTCTCTGATCCTCAGCAGTGTGTTAGGCTTTTTCTTGTCTGCTTATTTTCTGCAGCCACTAAAAATGTTGCGAGATACAATGGAGACAGTCCGAAAAAATCCTCAATCCACTGTGCATATGCCCGAATTGAATACGAATGATGAATTGTCCGATTTGGCAGATATCTTTAATGAGATGCTTGATCGTATGCGTCTATATATCGAGCAGCAAGAGCGATTTGTCGAAGATGTCTCCCATGAATTACGGACACCAGTGGCGATCATTGAAGGGCATATGAGCCTCTTGCAGCGTTGGGGGAAAGATGATCCTGAGATACTGGATGAGTCTTTAGCTGCCAGTATGCAAGAAATTAGTCGCATGAAGACACTTGTTCAAGAGATGTTGGATCTTTCTAGAGCGGAGCAAGTAGATGTTCATTATGCCAATGAGACAACGAAAGCCAAAGAAGTCGTTTATCAAGTGTTCAATAATTTTAAAATTCTGTATCCAGAATTTGTCTTTACATTAGATGATGATCTCTACCATGAACTGACTCTAAAAATTTATCGAAATCATTTCGAACAGATTATTATTATTATTCTAGATAATGCGGTCAAGTATTCTACAGACCGCAAAGAGGTCCATCTATCCATTTCATCCGATCGGCAAACATTTGAAATCGCCATCCAAGACTTTGGCGAAGGAATCAGTAAAGAAGACCTAGACAAGATTTTTAATCGGTTTTACCGAGTGGATAAGGCAAGAGCAAGAACAAAAGGTGGCAATGGGTTAGGCTTATCTATTGCGAAGCAATTGCTTGAAAGCTACAAAGGTCGTATTACTGCTGAAAGTGTAATCGGACAAGGAACAATTTTCAGGATTTATATCCCTGTCGTTCAATCAAGTAAGGATGTTTTGAAATAATATTCATAAGAAAAGGCAGTTGCTTGTTGCAGAATGATAACAAGCAACTGCTTTTTTCTTAGGATTAGGTAGAATCAGAGCTTTTCGTTTTCTAGACTGTTTTTATAAATAGGAACAATGAAGAAATATAAGCAATTACAAAACACAATTATTGCTATAAAAACGAACAATAAGTTTAAGATGAGAGGGAAAATTCGGTTAAAAAAAATATTGGGAAAAAGCTTTGTTTTTTGTTGATTTTTCTTAGGAGAATTGCTATATTAGTATTTGTCTTTGTGATAGCAACACTTCAAATCTTTCAACTATTTTTTTTAAAATAAGTGTTGACGAAGTTTGATACAGATGTTATTATAACAAAGTCGCAAGAAAGCACTGGCTAAAACAACTTACTGAGTTGAAAAAAACTTTAAAAAAAGTTGTTGACATAAGGCTTTCGAGATGATAAGATATAAAAGTCGCTGAGAGTTAAAGAGTGATTAAATAACAATCACTTGAAAAAACTTTTAAAAAAGAGTTGACAATCACTTGTCGATCTGATATGATTTAAAAGTTGCTAACGCAGCGAAGTAGACCTTTGAAAACTGAACAAAGCAAGCAAACGAACCAATGTGTAGGGCGCTTCATTTATGAAGCAA
>NZ_JALAHI010000003.1 GCF_022711995.1 Enterococcus sp. | reverse complement strand
GTTCTGCATAATCTGTATAAAAATAAAATTCAGAAAATTCAGAAAAGTAGTTGAAAAGGAAAAATTGGAGTGATATAGTCATTTTTAATTAGAGGGGGGAATGAAGATGAAAATTGAACGAGTTGAGGTTGCTGCAAATAAAATACTGTTGCGTAAGCCATTTAAAATTGCATTAGGGGTGATTACGGAGGTCAGCAATTTGACCATTAAAGTGATTACTGATACCGGAGACGTTGGAATCGGTGAGGCAACACCAGAACCTTTAGTAACAGGAGAGACGCTTGAAGGCTGTGAAGCTGCCCTGAAGTTATTGGCTGATGCCTTAACAGGAGAAGATCCCCGGCAATTAAGCCGGATCCATAGCATCATGAACCAGTCTATGAAAGGCAAGGGCTCTGCCAAAGCAGCTCTCGATATGGCTTGCTATGATCTATTGGGAAAAAGTACCGGATTGCCTTTGTATCAGCTGTTAGGTGGTCAGGATAACCAAGTAGAGACGGATATGACGATTTCCATCGATACCCCGGAAGTGATGGCAGAGAACGCCCAATTATATGTGGAACAAGGGTTTACCGCACTGAAAATCAAAGTTGGATTGGATGAGAAGGACGATATTGAACGAGTGAAACAAATTCGGGCAGCTGTTGGTCCGACAATCGAGCTGAGAATCGATGCCAATCAAGGCTGGCGGGCGAAGCAAGCAGTTAAGATGATTGAACAGTTGCAAAAATATGATATCGCTTTTTTTGAGCAGCCCACACCTGCCAGTGACGTTGATGGATTGGCCTTTGTCAGAACCCAGGTCACTCAGCAGATCATGGCAGATGAAGCGGCGTTTGTTCCTCAAGATGCGTTATCATTGATCAAAAAAGATGCAGTAGATGCTGTCAATATCAAATTGATGAAATGCGGCGGCATCTATCCAGCGTTACAGATCAATAGTATTTGCGAAGCTGCGAATATCCCTTGTATGGTAGGGTGTATGGCAGGAGAAACCAATATTAGTATCGCAGCGGCAGCTCACTTTGTTGCTGCACAAAAAAATGTTCGTTTCGCTGACCTTGATGCGACATTTGATTTAGCTGACCTTGCTTACGAAGGGGTTGTTGGCACAGAAAAAACGCCGGTGATTCAACTGAATGGAGCCGCCGGATTAGGCATCAATCAAAAAGAGGAGGTGGCGCTGTGAGTATGGATCCTAATGATCTATCCAATCTAGTAGTTCCATTGCCAGAAGACATTCAACGAGCCAAAGATTTCGGGGATTTTTCTTTAACACGTCAACTCATTCATCAGAAGTTGAACAATGCCCGTATCAGTGAAGTCTTAAAAGATCGTTTGCAAACGGAATTAAAAGTTTTGACTGTTTTTGAAGCAAAGCAATATCCCTATGAAGAAACCAAAGCACTGGAGATGATGCAACAGTCCTTTGCCGATTTTCAGCGAGAAGAACTGGATCGTTTAGTGGAGGCAGGAGAGGTCGAATGGATCTACTTGAATGGTAAAAAAGTTTTCCATGAACGGTTTATTGCTAATCTCGTTAAGACGCGCTCAGACTATTATACCCGCTATTTGTTTGAAGAAGAAAACGGGATTGACAGTGCCCGGCAAGTAGAACTGGATGAGAACGTCGCAAAAATGAAACAGCTCGGACAAAGAACTGCTCGAATCGTTTTGAAACAATCCCTTAGACCATTAACAACGCTTAATAAAGGAGACGGTCCTTTCTTGACACATATTCCTTTGCCTCGGGACACTGGAAAGGTGACCAATGCCAAGATTCTCCAGACAAAAGGAGCGGTCAAGCAGATTGATCCCTTCGCTGCACCACAGCGAACGATCTCATTTGAAACCAATGAGCCTTCTTCAATTGAAGCGACTGTGGAACACAGCTATGAGTTGACGGCTGTTTATACGGATTTATTTCACTTATTGGCTGAAAAAACCGTGATTCGTGAGTTGACGGAGTCGGAAAAAGCCGCATTTGCATCCGCACTAAATGAATTCGCTCCCCATATTCAGTTTACGCCTTTTCTAAAGCAATTGTTGCAGGAAATTTTGCCGGAAGCAAAAAATCCCTTGGAACGTGCGTATGCGATTTATCATTTTGTAACTACCAAAGTGACCTATTCGTTTATGCGGGAATACTATGCGATTCCGAATATCAGTGAGTATTGTGCTGTCAATCAGAAAGGGGATTGCGGTGTTCAAGCACTTTTATTTATCACGTTGTGTCGTATGGCGAATATCCCAGCGGAATGGGAGTCGGGTTTATATGTTTCGGAATTTTTTGTGGGCCCTCATGACTGGGCGCGCTTCTATTTACCAGAGTACGGTTGGCTTTATGTAGATGTTTCGTTTGGGGGCAGCGCATTTCGAGGGGGAAATGACGAGCGCTGGCGTTATTATTTTGGAAACCTAGATATTTTTCGCTTACCTGCTAATAACTGTATTCAAGGGGGATTTACCGTAGCGAAGCAATTCTTACGAGCAGATCCCATTGACAATCAGCGGGGAGAATTTGAGTCTGCCAAGAAAGGCTACCGCTATGATGAGCTGGATTGGCAAGCTGAATTGATTGAGATGACGATTTTAGAAAAAGCGCTTCGCTAAGCGGTTGGGACGCATGTAAAAGGAGGACGTAAATGAGGAATAAAGAAAAAAGATTGATGGTTTTGTTGGTTGTTTCGAGTGTCATCGGTTTTTCAGGTTGTAGTTATCAGAAAGAATCTAAAGCTACTGCCAAAGAGAGCAGTGTGGTCAATTTGATGGAACAAAGCGAAATTGGATCGATGGATACCCTCTCTACCCAAGATACGGCAAGTATCAATGCTCAAGTCAATGTCTTTGATGGATTGTATCAAATCGATGACACCAATAAAGTCGCACCGGCTATTGCCAAAGATTTTCCCAACATATCCGACGATGGTTTGACTTACACGATCACGTTGAGAGAAGATGCAACTTGGAGTAATGGGGAACCAGTGACAGCTAAAGATTTTATTTATGCTTGGCAACGACTAGCCACACCAGCCAATCAAGCAAACTACATGTTTCTATTAGACGGCACATTCAAAAATGGTACTGAAATCATCAATGGGGAAAAAGACCCTTCTGAACTAGGAGCGAAAGCTACGGATGATTACACGATCGAGATCCAATTGGAGCAGCCAGTGCCTTATTTGACTTCGATATTGGCCTTCACTCCATTTTTTCCTCAAAATGAAGCGTTTGTCACCGAAAAAGGGGATGCTTATGGCACCTCAAGTGAAAATATTTTAACTAATGGCCCTTTTTTGATGAAAAATTGGGATCAAGCTTCCTCTACATGGGATCTGGAAAAAAATGAAGACTACTACAATCGTGATGCCATCAAACTGGAGAATATCCATTATGAAGTAATCAAAGAAGCTGTTACAGGGTATAATCTTTTCAACGAAGGACAGTTGGATATGGCGGATATTTATGGGGAATACGTGAAGCAAAATGCCGCTAACGAAGAACTACAGACGGTGCTGACCTCTTATATCCACTATTTCAAGATGAATCAAAAAAGAGATGGTAAAGATACGATCTTTGCCAATGAAAATGTACGAAAAGCCGTTTATTATGCGATTGATAAAGAAGCTTTAGTCAAAGATGTTTTATCAGATGGATCAGAAGCAATCAATGGGTTTATTCCGAATAACTTTGTCTTCAATCCGGAAACCGGCAAAGATTTTCGCGAAGATGCGCCTTTGAAAGGACCGGATAAAGCCACTGCACTTGCTTACTGGCAAAAAGCCACTGCGGATATTGGGGATAAGATCTCCATCGAGATGTTAACAAAAGACACCGATGCAGATAAAAAAGTGGCTGAATTCATTCAAGATCAGTTACAGACAGTCTTACCGGGTTTGACTGTTGAAATCAAGTCCGTCCCATTGAATAATTCGATTGATTTGACGCGAAAAAGCGATTACGAGTTAGCTATCGGAACGTGGGGACCAGATTATCAAGACCCAATGACGTACCTTTACAATCTCGTTTCACCGAATAACACGAATTATGAAAACAAAGACTATGATCAGTTGATTGCTGATAGCAATACGACCTATGCCAATGATTTAGCGACACGTTGGGATACGATGATCAAAGCAGAAAAACTATTAGTAGAAGACACCGCTGGGATCGTTCCAATCTACCAAAGAGCGCGTAGTATTATGGTCAATCCTTCTCTGAAAGGGGTGTACTATCCAACTTTCGGACCGTCAACGATCATCAAGTATGCTTATATGGAAGAATAAGCCGGTAGCAATCAATCACAACGTTCATACTTTATCAGGGGACTGTGATATAAGTCATCATCCAACAAGTGAAACCGAAACATATGCTATTGCTAGAGATTCCTCGGACTTTTCCGACGAGGAGCCCCTGCACCGCAGGAGCACTACTAGTTAATGTTCGGATATTTTTACTTGTAGGAGACTTATGGCACAGTCCTTTTTTTAGGCGGCTGCTTCATTGGCTTCTTTGTACTCTTCAAAAAGGATCATAATTTGTGTGCGCTTTTTAATGTCCAGTTTGATAAAAATATTATGAACATGGGTTTTGACTGTTCCTAAGGAAAGGAAGAGCTGATCGGCGATTTCCTGATTGGTTTGATGTGACAGCAGTAATGCAAAGATTTCTGTTTCTCGCTGGGTAAACTGATGAACCCGACAAAAGTTTTGAACCAAGAGCGAGGCGTCTTGTTCTTGCGGCTTTTCTTCCTGCGGTCGGCGTTCTTTGATGAAGAAGTGCAGCAATAAAACACAGACAACAATCGAAAAAATATCCTCTGAGATGCTGCGATTATAAATCTTCGTCGCTAAAGAACTGTATTGATCGACATTGAAAATCACGAAACTATCTTCAATAACGATCAAAATACTAAAGAAGAGATTGATGATCATCAACTGCTTTAAATAGTGTTTGTTCAGCAAAGGGATATCCTTTTTGGTTCCTTGCCAACAATAAATTCCTAGATAAAACAGGAAGAGTTGATTGCCAAGGTAATAGAGCCAGACTTTAAATGCTGAATTATCCATCAGTGGGGTGGTGATCATCCAAACAGCCAAAGCAATCAGTAAAGCATAATGGAGGGGGGAGAGTTTTTCTTTTCGTAGTTCGGCAAGAATAGAAATGGAGAAAAAGGCGTTTCCCATAAAAATAATGGTTTTAACTGCTGGTGCACTCATGAATGCTTGATCATAACTTTGGGCAAAGGAATTGAGGAATTCCGTCATGTAAATAATCGTGTTGTCAAAAATGAAGAATGCCAAATACAAACCGATCCAGAGAAATAACTTGTTTTTTTCTTTTAAATAAGTATAAATAGCAAAAGTCATGGTGATGGAATATAGAATGATCAATAGAATATTGTAAATAAAAATAGCTATCATATTGAATCCCCTTTCATTTTTTTCTTGCACCAGATTTTTTACCCTAATTATAACATCAATTGTTTTCTCTTTACTTTTAATTCCGCTAAACTTCCCTCTAAACTTTTGTAAACCCTTGGAAAATAACTGGTTTATATCTAAAAATAAACCAGTCCTCAGCAAGGGTGAATCGATAATGATAACGTTTACAACTAATAGCTTATCGTAAACTCCCCCTTTTTTTCCTAAAGTGAAGATGCAAAAGCAAACAAATCACTTAGGAGGTTACATTATGGAAAAAAGAGATTTTATTACAACGGAAAACTACACGAAGGAGGAGATCCAACAAATCGTTGACTTGTCATTGAAAATCAAAGCGGCCATCAAGAATGGTTTTTATCCCCCTTTACTAAAGAACAAAGTATTAGGGATGATCTTTCAACAGTCTTCTACCAGAACGCGGGTTTCTTTTGAAACAGCAATGACACAATTAGGGGGACATGCAGAATATCTAGCACCGGGACAAATTCAATTGGGCGGTCATGAAACGATAGAAGATACGAGCCGTGTTCTTTCTCGTTTAGTTGATATTTTGATGGCTCGTGTCGAACGGCATCATAGTGTGTATGACTTAGCCACGAATGCTACGATCCCAGTTATTAACGGGATGTCTGACTTCAATCATCCAACGCAAGAATTGGGCGATCTTTGCACCATGATCGAACATCTTCCAGCCGGCAAAAAAATTGAAGACTGCAAGATTTCCTTTATTGGAGATGCCACACAAGTCTGCTTCTCTTTAGGATTGATTGCAACAAAAATGGGGATGGAATTCGTTCAATTTGGTCCAGAAGGGTTCCAGTTGAATGAAGACCATCGGGCAAGATTGGATGCCATCTGTAAAGAATCTAGCGGCTCTTATACGATCTCAGATCAAATCGACGTGATCGAAGATTCGGATTTTGTTTATACCGATGTTTGGTATGGACTGTATGAAGCGGAACTATCAGAAGAGGAACGTATGCGTGTCTTTTACCCTAAATACCAAGTGAATACTGACTTGATGAAACGTGCTGGTGAACAAGCGAAATTTATGCACTGTTTGCCGGCTACTCGTGGGGAAGAGGTCACGGATGAGGTTATGGATGGTCCAAACTCAATCTGTTTTGATGAAGCAGAAAATCGCTTGACTTCGATTCGCGGCCTCTTAGTGTACTTGATGCGGGATTATGAAGAAAAGAATCCAATCGACGAGACCAAAAAAGCAGCGGCTAAAAAAGACTTGGAAGCTTTGCTAGGTGAAACTAGAGGCAAGAGATGAAGGAAATAGTCTGCGTATCCTAACGATGCGTGAGGATTGTTTCTGTTCAAGAGGAGGAGCCAACGACTTGAAACTCGCTTCTTCCGAATTCTTACAGGCGGATTCTGATTCAGAAATGGCTGCAGCTTTTATGCCGCGGGTGAATTCATGCGGGAGAAGTCCGCTAGTTGTGAGAATCCTTCAATCGTTGGTCAATCCTTATTCCCTTGTACCGGAAAGGAAGAAAACAATGGGAGAGAAGAAAAAATTTAGTTTAATGAGTGCCATCTTATCTGTTATTTGTGTTGTATTTGTGGCAGAAGCGGCTGCACCAGTAGCGGCAATCGGAAATTCACAGTTTTTTTGGTGGATCTTTCTGCTGATTGCGTTCCTTTTGCCTTATGGATTGATTTCATCGGAATTAGGGACGACCTATATTGGCGATGGCGGTATCTATGATTGGGTGACGAAAGCTTTCGGTCATCGCTGGGGATCGCGGGTGTCTTGGTATTACTGGATCAATTATCCACTGTGGTTAGCATCTCTAGCGGTGGTCTGTCCGGATTTGTTGACGACTATCACAGGTAGCGAGTTTTCAACGGCAGCTACTATTGTGATTGAACTGATTTTTATTTGGATCATCGTTTGGATCAGTTTTTATCCAGTTAGTGATAGTGTATGGATTTTGAATGGCGCAGCTGTTATCAAAATGCTGTTGGCAATTTTGATTGGGGGATTAGGTCTTTATACTGCCCTTACCAAAGGTGTGGCGAATGAGTTTACTCTTTCTTCCATGTTGCCAAGCTTCAATTTGAATAGTTTGTCCTTTATTTCGGTAATCATTTTTAACTTATTAGGATTTGAAGTTATCTGTACATTTGCAAGCGACATGGAAAATCCTAAGAAACAAATTCCACAGTCGATCATTGCCGGCGGACTGGTGATTGCCGCCATTTACATTTTTTCTGCATTCGGGATCGGTGTAGCGATTCCTACCGATCAAATCAGTACCGGTAGTGGATTGATGGATAGTTTTAAATTGCTGACAGGATCCACCGGCGGCTGGTTTATTATTTCGATGGCCTTTTTATTCTTGCTGACATTATTTGGCAACATGATTTCTTGGTCACTAGGGGTCAACAACACTGCTTGTTATGCGGCTGAAAATGGCGATATGCCGAAAGTGTTTGCCAAACGCAGCAAAAAAAATGGTATGCCTACTGGTGCGGCAATTATGAACGGTCTCGTTGCTTCCATCGTGGTTGTGATTGCGCCGATTTTACCCAATCAAGATTTATTTTGGGCATTTTTCTCACTGAATCTAGTGATGTTCTTACTATCGTATGTACCTGTGTTTCCTGCGTTTTATAAATTGCGCAAAATCGATCCAGAAACACCTCGACCTTTCAAAGTGAGTGGCAGCGACTTGTTCTTGAAAGTATTAGTCGCACTACCGATGATCATGATCGTGATTTCGTTGGTTTTTACGGCCATTCCACTACAATTTGACGCTGAGACACTAAATCAGCAATTACCAATCACGATTGGAGCAATTGTATTTGCCCTCGTTGGTGAAGCCATTATCTGGATCAAAAAAATCAAAAAAGAAGGAGTGCTATATCATGGCAAAACGAATCGAAAAGACCACACCGAAACAAGACGGGTTTAGAATGCCCGGAGAGTTTGAACCACAAGAGAAAGTATGGATGATTTGGCCAGAACGGCCGGATAACTGGCGTGATGGGGGCAAACCGGCTCAAGAAGCATTTGCCGAAGTCGCAAAAGCTATCAGCAAATTTACGCCAATGAATGTGGTCGTGTCGCAACAACAGTATCAAAACTGTCGTCGTCAATTGCCTGCAGACATCACTGTCTATGAAATGTCCAACAACGATGCTTGGATTCGTGACTGTGGCCCTAGCTTTGTTATCAACGACAAAGGCGAATTACGAGGCAATGACTGGGGATTTAATGCTTGGGGCGGTTTAGTCGATGGCTTGTATTTCCCATGGGATCAAGATGATTTAGTTGCTCAAAAAATCTGTGAGATCGAACACGTGGATTCTTATCGAACAGAAGATTTCATTTTAGAAGGGGGATCCTTCCATGTCGATGGGGAAGGCACTGTGCTAACGACGGAGATGTGTTTGTTGAGTGAAGGTCGGAATCCTCATATGACAAAAGAAGAAATCGAACAAAAATTATGCGACTACTTGAACTGTGAGAAGGTACTTTGGTTAGGGGATGGAATCGATCCTGAAGAAACCAATGGCCATGTGGATGATGTGGCATGTTTTGTTCGTCCCGGAGAAGTGGCTTGTATCTATACTGAAGATAAAGACAGTCCCTTTTATGAAGCTGCCCAAGCGGCTTACAAACGTTTGAATGAAATGACCGATGCCAAAGGTCGCAAATTAAAAGTCCATAAACTTTGTTGCCCAGTAGAAAATGTCACCATCGATGGAGATTTCAAGATCGATTACGTAGAAGGAACGATGCCGCGAGAAGATGGCGACATTTGTATTGCTTCTTACATGAACTTTCTGATTACAAACAACGGTGTGATCGTTCCTCAGTATGGAGACCAAAATGATGCGCTGGCTCTAGAAGAAATTGCACAAATCTTCCCAGAAAAAGAAGTCGTCGGGGTAAATACAGTGGAGATCGTATACGGTGGTGGGAATATTCACTGTATCACGCAACAACAACCACAAAGATAGGGGGAGTTTTATGTCAAAAATTGTCATCGCGTTGGGTGGAAATGCTTTAGGCAATTCTGCGCACGAACAATTGACCAAAGCCCAAGTAGCAGCAAAATCGATTGCTGATCTGATCAGTGACGGCCATCACGTGGTGATTGCCCATGGAAATGGTCCCCAAGTGGGCAAAATCCGTTTAGCATTTGAAGAATCCAGTAAAACGCAAGAAGACGTCATGCCATTTCCTGAATGCACAGCTATGAGTCAAGGGTACATCGGCTACCATTTGCAACAAGCGATTGATGAAGAGTTGGTTGCTCGTGGATTGGAAAATATTCCGGTGGTTTCCATGCTGACACAAGTGGTGGTCGATCCGGCTGATCCAGCCTTTATGAATCCAACAAAACCCATCGGTGGTTATTACAGTGAAGCCGAAGCCCGGCAACTGATGACTGAAAGTGGCGACGTTTATGTAGAAGATGCAGGCCGAGGCTGGCGACGGGTGGTTCCTTCACCAAAACCCGTGGACATTTATGAAAAAATCAGTCTGAAAACATTAGTAGATGCAGGTCAAGTGGTGATTGCATGTGGCGGTGGCGGTATCCCAGTGGTGTATGAAGGAACGCGCTACAAAGGAGTCGATGCGGTGATTGACAAAGATTTCGCTGCAGCCAAAATGGCAGCACTGATCGATGCGGATATCTTCATTATCTTAACCGCTGTTGAGCAAGTCTTTGTCAACTATGGTCAGCCAAATCAGCAAGGCTTGACCACGGCAACTGTCGCTGACATGCAAGCCTATATTGAGCAAAATCAGTTTGCTCCTGGAAGTATGTTGCCAAAAGTAGAAGCAGCAATCGATTTTGCTGCCTCAAAAAAAGGCCGGCAAGCAGTGATTGCCTCACTGGAAAAAGCTTCAGAAACCTTAACGGGTACCAGCGGCACCACCATTCAACTTTAAGTGAAGGAAAGGGACTGTGACATAAGTCATCCTCCAACGAGTGAAACCGAATCATATGCTATTGCGATAGATTCCTCAGACTTTTTCGACGAGGAGCCCCTGCACCGCAGGAGCACTAATAGTTACTGTTCGGATAGTATTACTTGTAGGAGACTTATGGCATAGTCTCTTTTTTTGTCTAAAAAGCGAACATTCCACAAATAAAGACGGAAATAATGTACGGTTTTTATTGATAAATTTATGGATGGATGTAAAATAAAACCGTTGATGCTTATTTTAATAAAGAGTATTGGAAATGAATGGGCAGGTTGTGATTGCCAAATCATTGGTTGATAAATTTACAGTACAAGGAGAAACGATATGTCAATATCAAACTATTTTAAAGGATCTGTTTTTCATACACCAGAAGACGGCGTACTGGAATACTTGGAAGATGCCTTGATTTGCGTGAATCCTGAAGGGATGATCGAAAGGGTCGTGACAAAAGAGCAAGCCGACTACCCAGAATGGATGGACACAGCGCGACAAGGAACACTGGTTGAATTGAAGAAAGGACAGTATTTCTTACCGGGATTTGTCGACTTGCATGTCCATGCACCCCAATGGCCGCAAGCCGGTGTTGCATTGGATGAGCCGTTGAATGTGTGGCTAGATGAGTGTACCTTCCCGCTAGAAGCAAAATACGCAGATCCAAATTTTGCTTCAGAGGTGTATCAAGATTTAGTTGCGCAATTACTTGCTCGAGGAACAACAACGGTTCTTTATTTTGCCACTGTTCATTTGGAGGCAAGTTTACAATTAGCTAAGATTTGTGCTGAAAAAGGTCAGCGTGGATTAGTGGGGAAAGTAGTGATGGATGATCCCAACGCGAACCCTGATTTTTATCGGGATGCCTCCACTGCTGCGGCATTAGCAGAGACAGAAACCTTCATTAAAGAAGTTCAAAAGTTGGCAAAAACGACCCAGCAAGGAGTTTATCCTGTCGTGACTCCGCGATTCGTTCCCAGCTGTACCGACGAAGGCTTGGCGGGGTTAGGACAACTTGCACAAAAATACGATGTCCATGTACAATCCCACTGCAGTGAAGGACAATGGGAACACGATCACGTATTGGAACGATTTGGTAAAACTGACACAGAAGTCTTGCGGAATTTTGGTTTACTGGGAGAAAAATCTGTGATGGCTCATTGTAATTTTATCGATGAAAAAGATGGGGAGATCTTTGTGGAAACAGGTTCCGCTGTGGCCCACTGCCCGATTTCCAATGCCTATTTTGCCAATGGCGTGATTCCTATCAAACGGCTTAAAGAACAAGGCGTAACGATTGGCTTAGGCACAGATATCTCCGGCGGCTTTTCTCCAAGTTTGTATGACAATATCAAGCAAGCAGTCATGTCTTCCCGGATGCTGGAAGATGGGGTGGATGTTACATTGCCCCAAGCAAATCGCGGTGTCGCAGATTCGCGCATCTCAGTCATTGATGCCTTCTCACTGGCAACAAAAGGTGGAGGTGAAGCACTGCGTCTGCCGATCGGACTTGTTAAAGAAGGCTATGCTTGTGATCTTCAAGTGATCGATACTTGTTATTCTGGTAATCCATTACCAGCTTTTGGGGTGTTTAACCAACCAAAAGAACAATTACAAAAGATTTTATACTTAGCAACCGCCGAGAATATTCGTCAGGTCTGGGTGCAAGGAAAAAAAGTACATGAAAAATGAGGAGATTGATACTGTGGAAACCAGAAGTAATCGTTTAACGATCGGAATGAATGAAGATATACCTTTAGGACAAGCAATTGTTCTTGGCTTACAACACGTGTTGGCAATGGATGTGTATGTCCCACCCTTTATTATTGCTACTGCTGTTGCGATGAGCTCGTCGGATGCAGCCGGACTGATCCAATCTACCTTTTTAGGTGCTGGGATTGCTTCGCTGATCCAAGTCCTCTTTTTCTTAAAACTGCCGGTCTGTCAAGGACCATCCTTTGTTCCAGTCGGAGCGATCATTGGTATTTATTTTGGGGCGCAAGGAATGGATACTGTCTTAGGGGCAAGTGTAGTTGGTGCACTGGCCGTGATTCTTTTAGGAATGACGGGGATCTATAAGTACATTGTCCGCAACTTTATTCCCACGATCGTCAGTGGGACGATTATCATGATCGTTGGACTGACATTGTTACCTACAGCTTTTACCAGCAACATTTATCCAGCTACTGAAACATTATCGGCTAACCAAAATATGTTTTTAGCTGCTGTAACTGCCGCAATCTTAGTATTGTTTTCTATGCTAGGAGATTATTTTCCACGTCTAGGGAAATATTTCCGGATCAGTTCAGTAATTATTGCCTTAATGATCGGTACACTGATTGCTTGGTTCATGGGTGGGGTCGACTTCCAATCGGTTGCAGACGCTTCATTTTTCAGCTTGCCTAAACTTATTTTCGTCAATTATGGTCTTCACTTTGATGTTTCAGCTATTTTGACGATGCTGGTGATTTATATGGTATTACTCGCAGAAACAACAGGAACTTGGTATGCAGTCAGCTCTGTGACTGAAGAAACGGTGACCGACGAACAAATCAACAAAGGCGTTATTGGAGAAGGCATCGGTTGTCTGGTGGCTGCTTTAGTAGGAACGACACCAGTGACGGGGTATTCAACAAATGCCGGCATCATTTCCATTACCGGGGTTGCCAGCAAAAAAGTCTTCGTAATGGCTTCCTGCTGGTTTATCCTCTTATCATTTGTTGGCAAGTTATCCGCGTTGATCCATGCCGTACCATCAGCGGTAATCGGTGGCGTCTTCGCAGTTGTCTGTGTTATCATTTTGCTTAGCGGCTTCCGAGTGATCAAAAATGAAGAGTTTTCTGAACGGGAGCTTTATATTATTGGGGTTCCATTGATTTTAGCCATTGGTCTTTTGTTTATGCCAGCGGAAATCAAAGAAGAAACGCCGCAATTTCTTCAATATTTATTGGATTCACCGATTGCGTTAAGTGCAATTGCGGCTATCGTGATGAATAAGTTGATTCCAGTAAAAAAAGCTAAGATCTAGTCAAAAAAAGCTACAGGACTTGAGAAGGTCTTTCCAATGGCCACGCTAAAAGCGAGCATTGGAAGATCGTTTTCAGCTGTAGCTTTTTTTGTTACGGGAATATGTAATATTTCCGGATTTGTAACAAACCAAAGAAAAAATGCAGATAAATTTCGCTAGGAAATATAAAATAACGTCTGCTTATGTTTGAAAGCTCTACTATCTTTGATTTAAAAGGGTATCTTTTTTTATACGAAACGTAAGCAACTCGACGCATTCGTAATCATCTGTAACGAGAACTTTACCTATGAAATATTCTCTGGTGTTAGACTAATCTATGCGTTGGAGGTTTCTCCTACGACAGACTATAAACGCTACAAGATGAGGAGAATTATTTTATGAAGTCATTGAAAACTGTTTTGCTTAGTACAGCTGTCCTTGCAGGTCTGGGTGTGTTTCTAGGTGGACAAGATGCGTTTGCTGATGAAGAATACACGGTCCAATCTGGAGATACATTATCTACGATTGCCTATAACTATTTTGGTACCTCAGAAGCCGTTGACAAAATTGTTGAAGCAAACGGCATTACGGATAAAAACTTGATCTATGTAGGTGAAACCCTTGTTTTACCAACAGATGATGCAAGCTATTCAAATGAAAACTCTTCAGCAGCTGCTGAACAATCAACTTACCAAGCACCAGCTTCACAACCAGCTTCACAGCCAGCCAGCAGCCAACAAACAAGTGCTAGTACATCGGCATCAAGTTCTGCAGCAACTGGTTCAGAAGCTTCTGCTAAAGAATGGATCGCAAACAAAGAATCTGGCGGTTCTTACACAGCAACAAATGGTCAATACTATGGTCGCTATCAGTTGACTAACTCATACTTAAATGGGGATTATTCAGCTGCCAACCAAGAAAAAGTAGCCGATAATTATGTTGCATCACGTTATGGTTCTTGGTCTGCTGCAAAAGCATTCTGGGAAGCAAACGGTTGGTACTAAGCAATCCAATCATTCAAAGATTTTACAGACTCGTTTAGCGGGTCTGTTTTTTTGTCTATACCGACAGCTTGATGATGAAAGAAACCCGCTAAGATATGGTACACTAAAGAAAAAATCAGTTTCAAATAGGAGGGACGAGTATGAATCATCAGATTCAACAGCGAATCGATCGCCTGCAAAGCTATGGTCAATCATTGGCAGGGGCTAATGTGGCTTATCGCGAGGATTGGGGAACGATTTATTTTGGCTTGATTGGCAAACAGTTTGGTATGATGAGTCCGGAAGCAACGGACGATGCGATCATTACGTTGAAAAATAAACCGGAAGTCAATGAAGAATTGCGGGAACAATATCCAGGAACGATCATTCCCGGATACTATGCCAATAAAGCCCACTGGAATTCTATTCGACTGGCAGCAGATGAGGTCACGGATGAACAAATAGAGCAGTTGATACTGACCTCTTATGAACTGGTTTATCAGAAATTGACAAAAAAACAAAAAGAAGAAGTAGCAGCCCTTAAAAAAATGTAGCAAAAAACACCAACGAACCTCTTACCTCAAAATCGGAAGACGATTTAAAGGAAACCTATTGAGGTTCGTTGGTGTTTTTTATTTGAGAGGGGGGATTCGCTGGTTTAAACCGGCGAGATAGATTGCGATACTCTCCAAAAAAACTTGCCGTTCGTCGATTTGTTTGCGTTGCTGAATGCCTTCCGCTATCCCCTTTAACTGATTTTCAACAACATAGTTGCGCATAGTGGAAACATGGGCTTGTAACTTTTCATCGCCAGTTATAATTTTTGCTCGCAATCGATCTTCTTGTTGACGATCGAGTAAGTGTCCCAATAACAGATGATACAATGCTTGAACGGTTTGGTTGCTTTGAGCGGGAGAGAAGCCAGCTTCGATCAGTATAGTGATCATTTGCTCTAAATGTAGCAGTCGGCTAGGATAGGAAGGAATCGTATGAATCTCTAATTCCGCCCCACAGGGATACTGGAGATAAAGATCATAGTAGTTGGCCATAAAGCTTTGCAGCTGTTCTTGCCACGGGCCGGCAGGGGCATCTGGCAGCTCATTTTCCATCGTTTCTGCCATTGCTTGCAGTAGTTCTTGTTTATTCGTGAAATACCAATACAAAGCCGGGGCTTGCACCGAGAGTTCTTTTGCTAATTTGCGCATAGTCAATTGAGAAAGGTCCGGGTTCTCTTTTAAATAGGCAAAAGCCGCATGAATAATTGCTTCTTTTGATAATTTTTGTTCCATAAAAAAAATCATCCTTTGTTCGCTTGCAACATTTTTCTAAAAATGGTAAATTATTGTCCGGCTTTATTTTACAGTGTTAAATAATGCCTGTCAAACTGTAAAGGAGTGTGTTTAAAGATGGATCTTGTTTTACGCCATGTAAAGAAGTACAAAGGCGCTGTCTTCATTGCGCTGGTTTCTGTTGCTATCATGGTCGTCGCCACGTTATGGCAGCCCAAGCTACTGCAACAGGTACTAGAAGCAATTATTAAAGAAGACGACAATGAAATGAAATCGATTGGGGTCCAGTTGATTGGATTAGCTCTATTTGGGCTGGTGGCTGGGGTCATCAATACCATTTTCTCAGCCAAAGTAGCGCAAGGAGTCAGTGCGGATATTCGTGAAGAAGCCTTTCGTAAAATCCAAACTTTCTCGTTTGGTAATATTGAGAAATTCTCAGCGGGAAATCTGGTGGTCCGATTGACCAATGACATCACCCAAATTCAAAATTTAGTGATGATCTCCTTGCAGTCGTTGTTTCGGATTCCTTTCTTATTTATTGGTGCCTTTATCTTAGCCATGACCACGATGCCTCAACTTTGGTGGGTGATCGTCGCATTGATCGTTGCAGTAGTGATTATTACTGGTCTTTCTTTTACACAGATGGGCAAACATTTCATGATCATTCAAAATTTGATTGACAAAATCAATAGTGCAGCAAAAGAAAATCTTTTAGGGATTCGGGTGGTGAAATCATTTGTTCAAGAAAAAAATCAATTGAGCAGTTTCACGAAAGTCAGTGATGAGCTGACGAAACACAACATCATCGTTGGTACGCTATTTTCTGTGATGATTCCTTCCTTTATGTTGGCTGCCAATTTAGCAGTCGTAGGCGCCATCTTCTTTGTCAGCGACCTTGCAAAAGATGATCCGACATTGATTGGCGGAATCGCTTCTTTCATGAATTATCTGATGCAGATCATGATGGCGATCATTATCGGCGGAATGATGATGATGATGACTTCTCGGGCGGCAGTCTCTCTCAAACGGCTGAAAGAAATTCTGACCACCGAACCAGACTTGGCCTACAAAGATGTTCCGCAGCAAGAATTAGCTGGTAGTGTGGCATTCGAGCATGTTTCTTTCCGTTATCCTGGGGATGAGAAAAATACTTTGACGGACATCAATTTTTCGATCGCTCCTGGGGAAATGATTGGGATCGTCGGAGCAACGGGTGCTGGTAAATCGACATTAGCTCAATTGATTCCTCGTTTGTTCGACCCAACGGAAGGAACCGTGCGTGTTGGAGGCGTCGATTTGCGAGAAGTAAATGAACAAAGCTTACGTCAAACGGTTTCCTTTGTTCTACAAAAAGCGATTCTTTTCTCTGGAACCATCGCTCAAAATTTACGCCACGGCAAAAAGAACGCCACTGTCCCTGAAATGACTCATGCCACAGAAATCGCACAGGCAAGCGAGTTTATTCAAAAATTGACGAACCGTTTTGAAGCGCCAGTAGCGGAACGAAGCAGTAATTTTTCTGGTGGCCAAAAGCAACGATTGTCTATCTCACGCGGTGTCATCGGGGAACCGAAAATCTTGATTTTAGATGATAGTACCAGTGCATTGGATGCTCGTTCGGAAAAACTGGTTCGTGAAGCCTTTGAAAAAGAACTGCAAGCAACCACCACGATCATCATTGCACAGAAAATTGCTTCTGTTGTGAATGCAGACCGTATTCTGGTGTTGGATAAAGGTCGTCTGGTTGGCGTAGGTACCCATAAAGAGTTAGCTGCCAACAATCCGATTTATCAGGAAATTTTTGAGACTCAGAAAGGAGCTGAATAACCATGACGGATTTGATCAAAGCAAGTAAGTTTTTTTATCACTATTTAAAACGATACAAACTCTCTTTCTTTTTCATTTTCATTACCGTGATTGCAGCGACTTATCTGCAGGTTCAAGCACCGGTCTATGTGGGGCAAGCTTTTCAAGAATTAGCCAATTATGTTGGCGGATTGATGCAAGGCGTAGATGACAAGTCAAAATTTGTGTCTGTCATTTGGAAGTTATTGCTGTTTTATGTATTGGCAAGTGGAGCAAACTTTATTTATAGTATCCTGTTCACGCAAGTGGTGGGGAAATCCACCAATCGGATGCGAATCGGGTTATTCAATAAATTGGAAAAATTGACGATCAAATTTTTTGATTCCCATCAAGACGGTGAGATTTTGAGTCGTTTTACCAGCGATTTGGATAATATTCAAAACAGCTTGAATCAAGCATTGTTGCAAGTATTGACCAATGTGGTATTGATGATTGGGATTTTGATCATGATGTTCCGACAAAATGTCACATTAGCTTGGGCGACGATTGCGTCTACACCAATTGCCATCCTGATTGCAGTCATTGTGATCCAAAAAGCTCGCAAATATGTCGATTTACAGCAAGATGAAGTAGGAAAACTAAACGGGTACATTGACGAAAAAATCAGTGGCCAACGAATCATCATCACCAACGGTCTTCAAGAAGAAACGATTGATGGATTTTTGCAGCACAACCAAAGTGTTCGGGAAGCCACCTACAAAGGACAAGTTTACTCCGGCTTGCTTTTCCCAATGATGCAAGGAATGTCGCTGGTCAATACAGCGATCGTGATTTTCTTTGGCGGTTGGTTAGCATTGAATGGGGATTTGGAACGTTCAGTTGCTCTAGGTCTTGTGGTAACTTTCGTTCAATATTCTCAACAATACTATCAACCGTTGATGCAGATTTCTTCTGGCTACAGCATGATTCAATTGGCAATCACTGGCGCCCGCCGTTTGAATGAGATGTTTGATGAACCGGATGAAGAAAAACCGGCAAATGGTGAAAAAATCACTGGTATCAAGCAAGAAGTGGCATTGAATCATGTTGATTTCGGTTATGATAGTGATCGTTTGATCCTTAAAGATGTCACCATTCATGTCAAAAAAGGTGAAATGGTGGCACTTGTAGGACCAACCGGTTCTGGAAAGACAACCATCATGAATCTTTTGAATCGCTTCTATGATGTGACGAATGGCTCAGTAACGTTTGATGGTCAGGACATTCGACAGTTAGATTTAGATGCATTGCGGGAGCATGTGGGAATCGTGTTGCAAGATTCGGTACTATTTTCTGGGACGATTCGGGAAAATATTGCTTTTGGTAAGCCGGATGCCAGTGAGGAAGCGATTATTGCAGCAGCAAAACAGGCCAACATCCATGAATTTATCATGACGTTAGAACAAGGGTACGATACACCAATCACGGAAGAAAACAATCTATTCAGTACCGGGCAAAAGCAGTTGATGAGTATCGCTCGCACGATTTTGACCAATCCATCCCTACTGATTTTGGATGAAGCCACCAGTAATGTGGATACGGTGACGGAAGCGAAGATCCAGCAAGCAATGGATGAAGCCATCAAAGGACGGACCAGTTTTGTGATTGCCCATCGTCTAAAGACGATTTTGAATGCCGATCGAATCGTTGTCTTGCGAGACGGGCAAGTCATCGAAGAAGGAAGCCATCAAGAATTACTGACAGAAAACGGGTTTTATGCCGAACTTTACCACAATCAATTCGTCTTTGAATAATTCATTGACGAGTTTAAACCAAAAACCAATGACTGCTACTTGGATCAAAGTAGCGATCATTGGTTTTTATTTGGTGTCACGTGTTTTAAACAAGTTCTCCTGGCCAAGCAGAAGTGCCGCCTACTACATTGATCGCCTTGAATCCTTGCTGGTCCATATAATGACAGGCTTGCTCTGATCGAGCACCTGAGTGACAGATCACGTAGTAGTCAAGGTCTTTCACCAAATGGGCAGTAGTGAAGTGAGACAACGGATTATTTTGCGCATTTGGTACATGGCCGTTGATAAATTCATCGACTTCTCTGACATCAATCAGTTGCAGCTGCTGTTTTTTGCTTGCTTGATAAAATTCAGGCATTGTGATCGAGCGATACATGAATGATTTCCTCCGGTCTGACGGTTTGATAAAGCGCAAAAGCCCCGTCTAAATTTTTTGCCTCGTAGCCAGATTGTTTAAGAATCCGTTCGGCTAAATAGCTTCGTAGTCCGCTATGACAGCTGACGATATAAGAAACAGTTGGATCAAGTTCAGACAGTCGGTCTCGTAATTCATTTAGCGGAATGTGCAGAGCGTTTTTGAAGCGACCGGTCATTTCCGTTGTATTGCGGACATCTAGTAATTGTTTGCCGGCAGCTAATTCTGCAGAAAGTTCATGCCACTGGATTGATTCACTGAGCCCTTCGATTAGGTTCAATGCCGCATAGCCGATCAGGTTGACTGGATCTTTGGCGGAACCAAAAGGCGGTGCATAACTCAGTTCCAGTTCTGGTAAATCTGCCACCGTCAATCCACTTTTGATGGCTGTTGCTAACACATCGATTCGTTTATCGACGCCACTCTGGCCAACGGCCTGAGCACCATAGAGAGTACCTGTCTCTTTATTAAAGATCAATTTCAATAGCAGATCTTTAGCACCAGGGTAATAGCCAGCATGATCTTTTCCGCTGACATGAATCACAGCTGGCTGCAAGCCTGCCGCGGTTGCTGCTTGCTCGCTTAATCCAGTCATGGCTGCTGTAAGCCCAAAGACGCGCAGGATAGCAGTCCCAACATTGCCACGTTTTTTCCTTGGCAGACCAGCAATCACATCTGCGACTTGACGGCCTTGACGGTTAGCCGGTGAGGCTAAAGAAATCAGCGCATCTTCTCCAGTTAATTGTTGTTTCGTGACGATAGCATCTCCGACAGCGTAAATGTCTTTTTGCGACGTTTGGTAGGTTTCGTCTACCAGAATTCCTCCTCGAATGCCGGTAGCGATCCCAGCTTCCACCGCTAATCTTGATTCTGGTTGGACTCCGACAGACAACAGTGTCAGGTCTGAGTCCAACACAGTGTTATCTTCTAACCGAATTTTTTTCCCTTCTTCTTCAAAAGACGTGGCGGATTGGCCCGTAATGACCCTAATCCCCTTTGCTATCAATTCATTTTTGACATAGGCGGCCATTTCCTCATCCATCGTAGGTAAAACCTGGGGGGCTTTCTCAACGACGGTGACCGCCAAGCCTATGATTTTCAGACTTTCTACCATTTCGAGTCCAATGAAGCCGGCACCGATCACGACGGCATGACGGGTGTGTTGATCGATTCCTTTTAAAATAGCATCCATATCCGGCACATTCCTTAACTGGTGGCAGTTTTTGGCACGGTCTAATCCCGGGATTTTTGGCACGATGGCTTTTGCTCCCGGGGCAAGAATCAATTTGTCATAGGATTCTTGATATGTGTCAGAATCGCGACGAATAGTCACGGTTTTTTGTTCTGGATGAATGGCTAATACTTCTTGATTTGGGCGGACATCCAAACCAAAACGTGCCTTTAAGGATTCTGGTGTTTGCAGCAACAATTGCTCACGATTGGTGATCTCACCTGCGATAAAGTAAGGAAGGCCGCAGTTCGCAAAGGACACATAAGGACCTTTCTCTAAAACAATGATTTCAGCATCTTCCATCAAACGGCGTAAGCGGGTAGCAGCAGACATACCTCCGGCGACACCACCGACAATCAGTATTTTCATTTTATTTTCCTCCTTGAATTGGACCTTGCCATTGATTCATGCCACCGCGAATCGTTGTGGCATCGTAACCCATTTTAGTCAATAATTTGGCCGCTTGTTTGCTGCGGGCACCTGATTGACAGATCACATACAGGGGTTCCTTTTTTCCTGAATAGTTGGCAATTTTATTTAATGGAACATTGATGGCCTGGCGTATATGCCCCTCCCGGTATTCTGATGGGGTACGGACATCGATGACTTTCGTTTTTGTTGTCAGAGTTGCGGCAAAATCACGAGTAGAGATAGCAGGGACAGATTGAAACAATGAAAGCATAGTCATTCTCCTTTTTTATACGGTATGGGGTATATTAAAGCTTGTTTTTCTTTGATTGTCAACCGATTGATTTCATCGATATAAATAGAGTGAGAGAGAAATAGTTGACCTATATACCGCCGTAGGGTATATTCTTGTTAAATGACAAAGATTTTTTGTGAGGAGTGAGACGATGGGTAAGACAAGAAGCGAACAAAAAAATGTGTTGAATCGTTTGAAGCGTACCGAAGGACAGATTCGTGGAGTCCAAAAAATGATTGAAGAAGAGAAAGAATGTATCGATATCATTACGCAGTTAAGTGCTGTCCGCTCCAGCATCGACCGTGTGATGGGCATGATTGTGGCTGAAAATTTGAAGGATTGTTTTGAGAATCCGGAAAATGATCCTCAAGAACAAGCCCAGAAGCTGGAACAAGCGATTCAGATGATCATCAAGAAATAGTAACTCTATTCTTTAGGAAGAGGTTGTTTTCATAGGGGACTGACTGTATAACTACTAAGCTGAATCATTAAATCTGGAACGCTATCATAGACGATCAATGGAATGATTTGATCTGTAGTAGTATTGAAAGGAAAATGCTGTTGTATGCAAGAATTACCCTCAAAAAATTAGAACATCAGCTGTAAGCAGTTCAATCTAAAGTCTCAGCTACGGTCGAAGCGCCGTAGCTAAGGGTAGTTGAATGCTTGGACTGATGTCCTAATCTATGAATTGCTTAGTAGTATTCACCGTGACGGTAATCCCAAGAATTAAAATGCTCAGATAAAAACAATTGGATTTTATCCACTGCTAATCCTTTACGAATCAATACTGGTGCGGGGGTGATCGATCGTTGTGTTCCTTGCTGAGGAATCAATTTTCCAGAAGCGTCTACGAAAGAAACCATCACTCCTTGTTCATAACGGGTTTCAGCTGTCTTATCTGGCTGGATCGAAGCAACATAGTCATTGCTTTCGATAATGAGGTCGGCTTCGGCAGCGATTTGTTCACCAATCCCTTCCACCAGACCGCGATTGCCTTTGCCTGAAGGATTCGCTGAGCTAGCAAATAAAAGCTGGCGCTTTTCTTCCCAAAGGGCTTTGGCGATTTGTTCACCGGGAACACCAAATTTGATGACGAAACAACTAGTAGCTCTTGTATCCATCATTAATTCTTGAGCACCATCTTGAGGAATATAGGTTTTGCCGGCTTCTTTCCATGGCAAAATCGCGCCAAAAAGCACATCGTTGTCCCAACAGTCTTGATAAACTGCCGCGATTTCATCGTTCCATTCTGCTAATTCCTGTAATTGTTCCAATGAGCTACATAGCACAACTCCAGGCTTGTTGCGTTTGCGATTTTTGGCAGAAAATTTCCGCTCCAAACCTTTCTTATCGGAGACGGCAATGATGTAGCCAACTTTAGTCGGGCAAACGATCACTTTGCCTTCTTGCTGGAGAAGTTGGATCGCTTCTTGATGAGGTTCTCCGGTCCACGTTACTTGTTTTGTCTTCAAATAGTTCATCCTTCCTAAGTAGAATTCTTTCATTTGTAAAATTCAGAAAATTCTGATTTAAAATCGTTAACCTTGATAATAAGGGAATCTCTGAAGAGAGTCAAGTACAAAAATGACGAACGTCTAAGTAGAAATAGTAACTTTTTTGATTGTTTTCATGGTGGGGTGAAAAAATTGATTCTTTTCCCACGTCATTCTATGGGAAAATAAAGGAAAAGTAAGGACTACGAGCCAAACCAATATAAACAAAACAAAGACATTTAAAAGCTGATCCAAGTAGACCAAAGGAACTGTCTAAACAGAAGTTTTGTCTCCAGAAAGAGATGAAGGTATAGTAAAAGAACAGATTTTTTGAATGCGGCTTTAACTATAAAACAGGACAGTGCAATCACTACTCGGAATGAATCAACGAGAAAGAAACACAGAAAAGAGGAAAAGAATGAAACAACTCATAAGCTACAGCAAAATTCTGGCTGCATTGGTCATTTTAGCAGTCAGTATCAATATGTTTTTAGGTCCCCATCATATCGCAGCCGGAGGAGTCAGCGGCATTGGGATTTTACTGGAATTTGCTTTTGGCTGGGACCGTGCACTGGTGATCATGCTGTTGAACTGTGTGATGCTGGTTTTGGCCTATGTCTTTTTAGGCCGAGCCCCGTTTTTCAAGGTATTGTTTGGCAGCTTAGTTTTTCCATTGGTAGTAGCTGTCGTACCGGAATATATGGTAGCTAGCGACCGCTTGTTGTCTGTGATTTTTGGAAGTGCGATTTTTGCTGCTGGAGTGGCTATTTTGTATAAAAACAATTCTTCTAGTGGCGGAACGACGATCCCACCGTTGATTTTTCAAAAATACTTCCATCTCAATCCTTCTATTGGCCTTTTAGCCACTGATGCGGTTGTAGTGACCATGAGTTTATTTATTTTTGGTTTTGAAGAATTTTTGTTTGCGATCCTTTCGATCGTGATTACATCCATCGTGATGAATTATCTCGAAACTGGGATAAATCGAAAGAAATCTGTGATGATCATGAGTGAGGAACACCTTGAGGAGATTCAGACAGCCATTGCCGCAAAGATTTTTCGTGGGGCAACACTATTGGATGCACAAGGTGTCCACCGGAGAAGCGCCAAACAAGTTCTCTTGATCGTGGTCAATGATCAAGAATTTGCTCAAATCAAACAAGTGATCGAGCCCATTGATCCCCAAGCATTTGTGATTGCCAGCAATGTAGCTGAAGTTTTGGGCCGAGGCTTTAGTTACCATCCGATTGAATGAGCCCAGTGAGTTTTTCTCAACTAGCGGTAGCATTTTGCAAGAGGTTTTTCTTCATGTTTCACTAGCTTTTTAGCTGTAAAGGCGTTAAACTGCTAGTGGATCATTTTTGGAAAAATTCCTTGAAGGGGCCCAGCGGTGCTTATTGCCGGTGGTGCTTTTTGTCAGTTTGTTAGAGGGCTTCCGAAAACGGTTCGTTAAGAACAAATCGTGCCAGAGAGAGCTTTTCGATGGCTTAGTAAGGATAGAACAAAATGAAAGAAAGATACCCAAAAAGAACGATGGGAACGTTGGCGATTGCTATGTTGTTGCAGGTTGGAAGTACCAGCCTTTCTCACACTGTTTCCGCTGGACAGACCGAGCAGGTAGCCAAACAGAGTCGTCATCAAGCAGAACAAACCACCGCTTCAGCAAAAGAGTTAACACAATCATCCTCCCAGAAATCGACTAAAGAATCAATGAAAGAAGCAACTAAAGAATCAGCAAAAGAGTCAAAGAAGTCCACGCAAGCAAAATCTGCAACAGAAAAATCATCGGAGACTGCTCAATCTTCAAAAGCCGCTGGAGAAACCACAGCCGCGGATTGGCGCAATCCTTCTGAAGACAAACCCTATCCTGTTTTACAAGCAGAAGACTGGATCGACGTTTCATTGGCCGATCAGCGAGTGAAGATCATGCGGAAAGATCAAGTGCTTTATACGATGATTTGCTCAACCGGATCAGGGGGAGACCGAGGAACGCCTACGGGCACCTATTCCATCCAAGGGGAAAGAGGCGAAACTTTTTTTAATGCATCTTCTGGCGAAGGCGCAAATTACTGGGTGTCATGGAAAGACCATGGCGTCTACTTGTTTCACTCGGTGCCGATTGATGCTTCTGGAAAGTATATCGAAAAAGAAGCCGAGGAACTTGGGCAAAAAGCCAATTCACATGGCTGCATCCGTTTGACAGTTGCAGATGCAAAATGGTTTTATGAACAGGCCCTTTATGGGATGAAAGTCGTGGTGCATTGATTCGCTATTGAAAGGAGCGGCTGGATACCTATGAATCCCTTTTATGAAGAAGTTTATCGTTACGTAAAGAAAATTCCTTTTGGAAAAGTGGCATCCTATAGCCAAATTGCTTGGGCGCTAGGTCGTCTGAATGGGGCACGAGCTGTAGGCCGGGCCATGAAGTATTGTCCAGAATCATTGCCAGCCCATCGGGTGGTGCGGGCAGATGGTGAAATCGTTGGCTTTACGGCTATAGAACGAAAACAACAATTACTAGCCGAAGGCGTCATTTTTAAAACCAATGGAAAAATCGATATGAAACAATGCAGCTGGCATGGGGAAAAAGGATAATCCCTAAAAGTGACAGGCATTGTTTTTTTTGTGAATATACGCTCAAATTGATTGTTTTGGATATTTGATTATCCCCTTTATAATATAGAAACAAAGGCGTGTCACTGAGGTTTGTCAAAGGAGGAAAATATCATGGGAAAGATGGTTTTTATCAATTTTCCGGTTCGAGATATCAAGCGAGCTACTAGTTTTTATGAAGCGTTGGGCTTTAGCAAAAATGAGGAATTTTCGAATGAAACGTCAAGTGGAATGATGTGGAATGAGACGATCTGGGTGATGCTGTCAGAATATGCATTTTATGAACAGTTTTTAAATGGAAGAGAGATTGCAGATACGCAAAAGACCAATGCTGCGTTGATTGCTTTTAGTTTTGATACGCCAGAAGGAGCACGTAAATTTGCAAAAGCGGCTGAGGCCAATGGCGGCCACTCCTTTCAAGTTGAGATGGGGATTCCCGAAGAAGAAATGCTTGGCTTTGAAGTCATTGATCCCGATGGCAATCAATTGGAATCCGTCTGGATGAAAGGGTATGGAGCCGCCGAATAAAACGTCGCTCATCTCCAAAGAATTCATTGCAGCTAAATCATTGACAGGGCAAGGATATTCATTGGTTATGAAGTGCAAGTAAATGAATAAAATCACATGGAAACTGGCGTAAGCTAGTTTCTTTTTCTTTAGATTGGATTCTACTACACTATAAATATACTCGTTTGGAGCTGACTTTCCAAAAGTGTCATTCAATAAAAATTTTTCGTTTTGGACAAGGGGGATTTTTATGAAGGCGATCATTTGTTGACTTTTCTTTTTGTCAAAAGGTGAGGCATCTTTGGAAAAAGATCCATCCAAGTAAAAGAGGAGGATGTAGGATGAAGAAAAGGATTACGAGAGAAGAAGTTAGTAAACAGTTGGTTTCAGATTCATTTTTTGAAAAAGGACATGTGGGGTTGAAACTAAGGCAATCATTTTTGACGCTTGTCGCCTGGGTTGCCGTGATCGTTCCGTTTGTGTGGATTGCTTTTCCTGTTTTCTATCCACAAACAGCAGCTCAAATACGATTCAGAACGTATATTGAAGAAGCAACAGTTTTTAAATTGTTAGCTCTTTTTTTGGCTGTTTCGTTTCTTTTTTTACTTATTCTTTTTGTATTCTTGACGTTGCGGAACAACCGCCATTTTCACCGTACTTTACAAAAAGAAGTCTTGCATGACGAAAGAAAATTGGAACAGCGCAAAGAAATCTTGGAAGCGTTTTTCGATGCTCGTTTTGGTCCTGAAGAGATGCGCCATTCTGTCTGTTACTACGAAGTAAAACCGGAGCAAAACTTGTCGGAAACGGAAATTGCTCAACTCTACAAAGATAAGGGGGGTTCATTGTGATCGAAATAATTGATACGGGGTATCCCGTCTTAGATTTTCTGCTCTTTATCCTTGTCGCGATTCTCTTTACCTACCCGATTTTAGGAGGCTTTGCTTGGTTTATTGGCGTGTTATGCCATACCTTCGTGTTTAAATACCAACAAAAGGAATGGATTCCCATTCCTGAGGAAGTAGAACCGATGATCACGATCATGGTTCCCGCCCATAATGAGGAGGTCGTCATTGAAGAGACGATTCATTATTTGATGAACAAACTGAATTATTCTAACTATGAAGTTTTGGTAACAGATGATGGCTCAACGGATCAGACACCAGAAATCCTTGAAAGATTGCAGCAAATCTATCCTAAGTTGCGAGTAGTACGTATCCAGAAGAATCAAGGGAAAGCTCATGCGTTTAATATTGGGGTTGGTTTTGCAAATGGCGAACTGATTTTGAGCAATGATGCGGATACGGTACCTGAGCCAGATGCGCTCTGGAAGTATGTCAATTATTTCATTCGCCAAGATTCAGTGAATATTTCAGCAATCACTGCAAATATGGATGTCCAGAATCGAACGACGATTATCAGTAAATCACAAACGATTGAGTTTTCCAGTATCGTCGGGATTATCAAAAGAACGCAAATTGGGGTACTGGGTGTCATCTACGCTTATAGCGGTGCCAATACGATGTATCGCAAGAATGCTTTGATCGATGTAGGGCTGTTTCGGCAAAATCGTGCTACCGAAGATATTAGTATTGCCTGGGATCACCAGTTTAAAGGATGGCTGTCATTGTTTGCGCCACGAATCATGTTTTTCATGGAAGTACCTGAGACTATGAAGATGCTTTATCGCCAACGAAAACGTTGGGCCAAAGGAGGAACCGAGGTTTGGCTGACGAACTTCAAGAAAGTGTTTGCTCATCCTTTTCAAAATGTGGGTCGGACAGTTATGTTTGTGGATCAAAGCTTGAGTATTATCTGGTCTTTCTTTTTCTGGATCTCTTCAGCACTGTTTATCTTTTCATTTCTACGTTTTGCAGTGGAAGGAAATATTGAACGAATGTACCATATGCTGACAATGGCATTCCTCTTTGTTTGTTTTGAAATGATTGCCGGCATCATGCAGCTGTTAACGAGTTTACTGGTAGATGATGCCGGTAGGAAAATTAAGTATTTCATTTTTGCCCCATTTTATATGCTGCTTTATTGGATGGTCAATGCTTTAACGATCGTAACGACTTTCATTCCAGCAGTCAAAACGATTCTTGGTCACGGAAGTGGTGTCTGGGTCAGTCCAGAAAGGCAAGGCAAAAAGAATTAGAAAAAGGCTGTGGCAAGAACCCTCTTAGTTCTTGGCACAGCCTTGTTGGTTGTGTCGTAGAAAGACAGTTATTCGATTTTTAACTGCGGAGACCGCGGCCTTTTTCAATTAACTTCCAGCAGATGCCGTACAAAACAAGAATAAACAATACTAGAATCAGAATGGAGATGAAAATCGGCACGTCTCTTGTGCCTAAAAAGCCATAACGGAAGCCAGAGATCATATAAACGATTGGATTTACTTTGGAGATTGCTTGCCAAATGGGAGGCAGCATCGAAATGGAGTAGAAGACACCTCCTAAATAAGTCAACGGCTGCAACACAAATGTCGGCACGATCGACACATCATCAAAGGATTGAGCAAAGATGCCGTTTAGCAGACCAGCTAATGAGAAAAGAATCGCGGTCATCACTAATGTCAGAATAACCATGACCCATGAATAAACATGGAGAGGCACAAAAAATAGCGAAATTACGGTGACCAGTGCACCAACTAAAATACTTCTGCCTAAACCTCCGAAGACAAAGCCCCAGATAATCACATGAGTAGGTACGGGAGCAACCAAGAGTTCTTCAATGTTCTTTTGGAACTTCTGAGAAAAGAAAGAAGAAGAGACATTCGCGTAAGAACTAGTGATCGTCGACATCATGATCAATCCGGGAACAATAAATTCCATGTAGGAGAAGCCGCCCATTTCACCGATGCGTCCGCCAATCATTTTTCCAAAGATAATAAAATACAACGATGTCGTTATCACTGGCGGTACCAGCGTTTGGACCCAAATTCGCAAATAGCGGTTGGTTTCTTTGACCGCTAAACTTTTTAATGCTGTAAAGTAAAGACTAAACATTTTTTTCCCTCGTTTCATGCTTTTCTTCGGTTAATTTCAAGAAGAGTTCCTCTAGGCGATTCGATTTGTTGCGCATGGAAAGAACTTTGATTCCTTGCTTGCTAAATTGCTCAAATAAATCATTGACTCCTTGATTTCGTTCAACTTCGACAGCGATCGTCTGATCATCTTCAAAGGTGCTTGTGTATCCTGTAATCATTGGTGGTTTCTCATAAGTATCCAAATCAAAAAGGAATGTCTCGAATTGCAATTTAGATAAAAGTGATTTCATGCTGGTATTTTCGATCAGTTCACCGGATTGTATGATCCCGATGTTACGGCAGAGCATTTCTGCTTCTTCTAAGTAGTGGGTCGTTAAAATGATCGTCGTGCCATTTTTATTCAGTTCTTGCAGAAAGGCCCACATTTCCCGTCGCAACTCAATATCTACCCCAGCAGTAGGTTCGTCGAGGATCAAGAGTCGTGGCTCATGCATCAGTGCCCGGGCAATCATTAAACGGCGTTTCATTCCTCCAGAAAGCATCCGTGCGCGAACATCGCGTTTTTCCCACAAATTGGATTGCTTCAAGTATTTTTCACTGCGAGCAATGGCTTCTTTGCGAGGAACACCATAGTAGCCCGCTTGATTGACGACGATTTGCTGAACGGTTTCAAAGGGATTGAAATTGAATTCTTGAGGAACTAAACCGATTTGTTGTTTGACTTGAACCAATTCTTTGTCCAAATCATAGCCGAAAACGTTGACACTGCCAGAGGATTTATTTACTAAAGAGGTAATGATTCCGATAGTTGTTGATTTTCCAGCGCCGTTCGGTCCCAACAGGGCATAAAAGTCGCCTTCTTCAACGGTCAAATTGATGCCGCGTAAGGCTTCGACACCCGTCCCATAGACTTTTTTTAAATCCTTTATTTCAAGTGCGTAGGTCATTGATTGATTATCTCCTTGTCAATTGATGATTTGTTGTAGGGGATTGGCAGCAGCTGCTGCCTATATGAGTAAAACACGCTCGATTAGACATGCTTCTCTGAATAGAGGTTATGACACTTTCATTAATACCCAAGAAACAAGTAGTCATTATACCACGGGAGAGGCTCTCGTTTAAAGGGGGTATCGTTGGATCGATCATATTAGCTTTTCTGTTAGAAAGAAGTTGACTTCTTGCGCTTCTGTTAAGAATTATAACACCTGAAGCGCGGCTTTAGGTGATTTTTGTTTGTTAGTGTATGATGAAAATAAGAGGTTGAGAAAGCAACTCAATCTGTGACAACTAATCATTAAAGGTGGTTTTTATGAAATTAAAGAAAAACACTTCCAAAAATAAAAAATCTCAAAAAGAGATTTTGCTGCAACAAGTGGATGAACCAGTGAAAGAATCGGCAGAACAAGAAGAGTTTCAATCTTTCTTTGCAGAAGTTTTAACCAAACTACCAAGCAAAACAGCAGGAATCATTCGACGCTCTTTTGAGAAGTCAAAGCTTATGGCAGAAAAAATCCAAGCAAAAAGCCGTACGCAATTTGATGCAGTCTTCGCAGAATTTTTAATCGGTGTGGATGATGCAACGAAGAAGAAAGCACATCGAATCATTCATGCAGCATCATTAACAGCAGCCATCATTGGTTGTTCACCCATTCCATTTTCAGATGCCATCCTACTGGTGCCTGTCCAAATGACGATGATGGCAAGATTGCACAAATTGTTCGGTCAATCATGGGTAGAGGGGATCGCTAAGAGCATTTCCAAAGAGTTGGTGGTCGTCAGCTTAGGAAGAAGTGCAGTCGGCAATATCATCAAATTCGTACCAGGAGTCGGGACCATCGCCGGTGCAACGATCAATGCTGGAGTGGCGAGTGCTATCACAGAGTCTTTAGGCTGGGTCACGGTCAAGATGCTGAATGACGGCGAAGATATCTTTGAACAAGCCATGTCCTTTAAAGGACAATACCATACGCTCTTTAAAGCATTAACAAAAGCCCGCAACAAGTCATCTCACTGAACGACCGATTATCGGCAGCGGGATGTAAAAAAGAAGAAAATAAAAAAGTATCGTTTTTTTTAGAGGCCTCTGAGTGAACTCAGAGGTCTTTTTTTTGATGATGTAAGATAAATTAGAGGCATTTGTTTTTCCCGAATAAGTAACAACGTATTGTTGGGGGATGTAGCTGCCGGGAAAAGGAGAAACTTCCTTTTCGTAGATAATTCTTTATTCATAAGGAATTTTCGGAATTTTTTGGTAACCTTTCAAAATAAATGACAAGAGTAATGTAAAAAAACGTTAGTTAGTTTTCCGGAATCGGATTTCTAAGGTGTCAGATTCACTTTATAATTTAAATTCAGTAGGGTTAAATTCTCATTAAAAAATGATTGCTGAATTAAAGCAATCAGAGGGTTATCGGATCGATTAAGAACATACCTGCAGAAAGCTATGACGCGTTTTTTTACAATAAAAAGGCTCCCGTTGGATTCAATGAGAGATCATCTGCCTTCATTTTTTGGGAAAAAGAGCACATTATTCGACAAAAGTTTAAAATTAACTTAAAAATTGATGTATACCTTTAATCATTTTGTAAGTTTATACGAATCATATAGAGAGGCGTACTTAAAAGAACGCGTCTATTCATCAAAGGAGGAAAACATGATTATTCAGGATCTTTTTGAAAAACGCACCCAATTAATGATCAATTGTCTGCGTTATATTTATCAGTCAAACAGTTTTGTAACAATCGTCAATTTGTCAGAAAGACTGAATGTGAATCGGAAAACAACGGATAGTATTCTTAATGAATTACAAAAAATCGATCCGCGAGCAATCCAAATTAAGAAGGCGTTAGGTTGTTCCTTTAGTGGAGATAAAAATGTTTATTTTGATATCCAACATGAAATTTATAATCAATCAGTCATTTATCAGGTAATCGAGCATTGTCTGTTGTCCAAAAGAATTAAAATTGAAGAGTTTTGTGAATTGAATTACATAAGCCTTTCAAATCTAAGAAAAAAGTTTTATTGTATCAATCAAAGTTTGGAGCGTTTTGAATTAAAGATCGGGACCAAAAACAGACGGATCGTGATTGAAGGGTCAGAAAGTCAGATTCGTTATTTTGGTCATTCGTTTTTTTGGACGATATGTAAAGGCGGGCAATGGCCCTATTCCGAACTGAATTACGCGCATATCAAAGAATTATTTGTTCAAAGAATCTTACCAAATTTTGATTTTAATCTGAAAGAATCCATTATTGATAAATGGTGCTATTTAATTGCACTAAATATTTTGCGAGATAAAAAAGGAAATCGACTGAAAAAGAAAGAATTGCCTCAATGGTCGATCAATATGACGCAGGATCTTTTTGAAAAAGAGTTTCAAAACATCAAAGGGTCCTTTTTCCAATATAGTTTCTTTAGGGATGAAAGCATCTATTTCTTATTTTTGATGTTGCAGACTTCGACTCAGTTTTATGCCAAAAAAACGACCTACAAACCAATTATAGATTTTTGGGAAAGAGAAAAAGACCCGGTTTACCTGGAAGCAGTCACGTTATCAGAAAAATTAACCTTACCATTAAATGGTGGAAACGAGAAAAATGTTTTCGGCATTCTTTTGGCGGCCCACTCGTTTTATGATGCGTTTGATGGGTTCTTGGAAGTTGGCTCGGATTCTGAAATTATCCGCTATTATCGTCACTACTATCCTGTACTTGTGAATAAAATTCGTTCCATTTGTTTTGGCAATACAACGGGAAAGCTGACAGAAAAACAAGAGTATCTCCTTTTGCGCTATGTTCTTGCCTATACGTCACTGATCACACCTACTTTATTTGAGAAAAAAATCGTTGTTTCCGTAGAAACCGATTTTCCCTATTCCTTTGAATTATTTTTCATTACGCAACTGAAAAAGATTTTTTCGGCACTCTACAACGTTGACTTTATCGCTGCAGAATCATTAGTCGAAGAACCAGATATCATCATCTCAAATACGTACCAAAATCGCTCGGCGATTTACATGAGTGGCGCAATCAATAGCTTAGAGATCGAACGATTGACGAAGAAAATTGAGTCAATCAGAAGAGACCACATCCTTCAAGAAAATGTGATCGTCTTTTCACAGCAAGTAGTGAGTGCGGTTTTTGAAACTCATGAGATAACACAAGATGTCTCTGTTCAATAATCATTGCAGGATCCATCTCAAAAACAACTTGCTATTCGCAAGAAGGGAATTTGCTGTGGCCAAAATGCACGCCATTCATTTTGGCTTACAGTTTTTCTGTTCTTTGAAGCGGTGGCTTTTCCTTTTGGTTTTCTGTGAGGAAAAATACAAATCGAGTTTCCACGAGCCATGCTGAAAATTTGCATACTGCTGACTTGCTGAAGGATAAAAATGCTACGAAACCTTCTATATTCCTATGTTGAACCATCAAGTTGTATCTACTGATTCTCTAAAGGGGTGAGAAGATGGAAGGAAATAAATGAGAATTGGATTAAAATAATTAATGAAAAACTGCACAAATTATAAGCGATATTTTATTAATTTTTATTTTTCGTTTAATTATTTTTTTTTTTTTTTTT
>NZ_JALAHI010000052.1 GCF_022711995.1 Enterococcus sp. | reverse complement strand
TTATTATTCCTTGTATTATTGGGAATGTTTTTACTTCTTGTTTATGCGGTTATGCTTTTGGTCGTTTAAATTTTAAGTATAAGAATATGTGGTTTGCGATGGTCATTGCGACAATGATGCTTCCAGGTGCAGTGACGTTGATTCCCACATTTATGATGTGGAATCAATTAGGGTTTGTAAATTCCTTTGTACCTTTGATCGCCCCAGCCTTTTTTGGCGGTGGTGGTTTCAATGTCTTTTTGATGCGACAATTTTTTGCTGGTATCCCAAAAGAATTAGATGAAGCAGCGATCCTGGATGGTGCAACCCATTGGCAGATTTTTTATAAGATCATGCTTCCATTAGTTAAACCTGCCATGATGGTCGTAGGCTTCTTTACCTTTATGAATACTTGGAATGATTTTTTTGGCCCCTTGATTTACTTGAATGATCCTAGTAAACAGACATTAGCCCTCGGATTATTGCAACTAAAAGGGCAATTTTCTTCTCAATGGAACATCATGATGGCGGCTTCTACATTAATGACGATTCCAGCGTTAGTCTTGTTTTTCTTCGGCCAAAAGTATTTTATTCAAGGAATCAGTCTTACTTCTGGAAGCAAAGGTTAGTTTGCCTGCGTAATAAAAAATAGTTTGAAAAGGAGAGGATGCAATGAACAGACCAGAATACCCGCGTCCGCAATTTGAACGAAGGGAATGGCTGAATTTAAACGGCAAGTGGCAATTTGATTTTACGGACAACCTAGAGGAACAACAGCCACAAGCATTGACACAAACGATCGAAGTTCCTTATGTCTTTCAGTCCAAGCAAAGTGGAATTGAGATCAAAAGCTTTCATGACGGTGTCTGGTATCAGCGAGAGCTGGTGGTGCCAGATGCTTGGCAAGACAAACGTTTATTGTTACATTTTGGCGCTGTCGATTATCACTGTTGGGTTTATATCAATCACAAGCTAGTGGGAGAACATATTGGCGGTCATACCTCCTTTTCTTTTGATGTGACCCAATATGTGACTTTTGACAATGATCTCCTTACACTGAAGGTCTTTGATCCTTCAACAGATGAAGAAATTCCTAGAGGAAAGCAATACTGGCAGGAGGAGTCGGCGGCTATCTGGTACACGCGAACGACGGGGATCTGGCAGACGGTTTGGTTAGAGGCAGTTGATAAAAAAGGCTATTTGGAAAAGGTCTTTTATACCAGTGAGTTTGATCGAGGTTCTGTAGAGATCGCCTATCATTATGCTGGGGATTTAGCGGATAAAGAGTTAGTCACAAAAATTTATTATGGCGAAAAACGAATTGTTTCTGATCGGCAGCTGTTGACAGAACATCAATTCAAACGTTCATACAGCTTATTCAATCAAAAGATCGACCGCAGTGATTTTCATGGCAGTGGTTGGACTTGGACACCTGAGACCCCGCGTCTTTTTGATGTCGTTTTTGAGGTTTGGTCACAAGGAAGGTGTATTGATACTGTTAAAAGCTATTTTGGTTTGCGAAAAATCCATATTCAAGATGGTATGATCCACTTAAACAATCGGCCGTATTACCAGAAATTGGTATTGGATCAAGGCTATTGGCCCTCAAGCCTTATGACAGCTCCAACTGATGAAGACTATAAAAAGGATATTGAATTAGCCAAATCAATGGGCTTCAACGGCTGCCGAAAGCATCAGAAAGTGGAGGACCCTCGCTTCTTATTTTGGGCGGATCAGCTTGGATTTATTGTTTGGGGAGAATGTGCTTCACCAAGTGTTTATACCCGCAGGAGTGCAGGGAAAGTAATGGCTGAATGGCAAGAAATCATTGACCGCGACTACAATCATCCTTGTATCACGACTTGGGTACCGATCAATGAGAGTTGGGGCGTACCGGAAATCAGTATTGATCGTCAGCAGCAGCATTTTTCACAAGCCATTTATCACTTGATTCATTCATTGGATGCCACTCGATTAGTGCTCTCAAACGATGGCTGGGAGATGACAGAGACCGATATTTGCGGGATTCACAGTTATGTTCATGGCACAAAAGAAGAACAGGAGAAATACCGCCACTTCATCGCTAGCTTACGAACAAAAGAGGGAATTTTAGCTTCTGAACCCAATCGTAGAAAAATTTACTGTCCCGGCTTTCAACACCAAGAGGTTCCTATTTTACTAACCGAATTTGGTGGTATTGGTTATGACAAAGGAAATGAAGGTTGGGGGTATACCAATGCAGCCAATGAAACGGAATTTGTGCAAGAATATCAGCGAGTGATCGATGCGGTCTATCAATCAGAAATCCTACACGGCTTCTGCTACACGCAGTTGACAGATGTGGAACAAGAAAAAAATGGTTTGCTGACTGCTGAGCGACAACCAAAATGTCCAGTTGATACTATCAAGCAAATCAATGATCGCTGGCATATAACGATTATTAATAAAATGCAATTATCTGATTAAAAGAGCAAATTTTGCTCTTTTTTTTGTTATTAAATCTACTGTTCAAAAGAAATGTGTTGATAGTGTTCTGCATAATC
>NZ_JALAHI010000051.1 GCF_022711995.1 Enterococcus sp. | reverse complement strand
TTATGTACAAAATATCTTGAACATTTTTATTATTCTAGTTTTTCGGGTTTTCAAAGGTCATCACATCGAGGAAATAAAAAAATCTGAGGCCAATGTGGCAACAGTTTTCTTTGAGGAAAGTGCTGTTCGTTTGTTGCATAAATCAGCTTTACGTTTGGGGTTTTCTTATACGAACGAAGATGTTCAATACTTATCATTGCAACTGATCTCTAATCGTTTTGAACCTTTGCCAGAGGAAGAAATAGATAGTGTGATTGTTGAACAATTACTTTCGAGAGTTTCGGCTGCACTGAATATCAACTTTGCCAGTGATCAAAAGTTGGAGGAACAGTTAAAAAATCATATTCCCCCAATGATTTATCGTTTAAGGACGAACAACAAAACGGAGAACCCATTTACCTTACAAATAAAAAACGAATTCTCTTTAACCTTCAATGTTATTTGGGTGGTACTAAGTGAATATGAACGGGAATTAGGGCTTAGTTTTAATGAGGATGAAATTGCCTTTTTGACAATGTATTTCCAAGCTGCAATCGAACGCGCACGATTAAATCGAAAAATCTTGATTGTTTGTCAAATGGGGATTGCAACTTCGGAACTGCTGATCAATCGAATCAAAAATGTTTTACCATCATTGGACTCATTTGAAGTAGCCTCTGTGCCGGAATTGGAACAGATGACTCTTGAAGACTATGACATGATTATCTCAACCATTAAGATAGATATTCCTAAAAAGGAAGTTATTTTGGTTTCACCATTTTTAACGAAAGAAGATATAGAACGAATTAAGCATTCAAACTCGCTTCCAGCGTCTGAGAATAAGGTTCTAGAATTTGTGCGAGCGCATCATCTGATGAAATTTGTCACGAAAGATCTTATTTATGTGAATACCAACTTTTCTTCTAAAGAAGAGCTGATCGATCAAGTCGGTGAAAGACTGATACAGAAGAATTACGTAAGTCCATCATTTAGACAAACAGTCCTAGAGCGTGAAGAGTTGGGCGGTACTGATTTACCTTCTGGCACCGCTGTCCCTCACGGGAATTCGACATACGTCAATAAAACGATCATTGTTGTAGTCAAAAACAAAAAGAAATTTAAATGGAATAAATATTATGTCGATTTGATTTTTCTAATTTGTATTGCGAAACAGGATACCTTTCAGACACGGAATATTTTGTCAGATATCTATAACATCATTGATAACAATGAGCACTTAAAGCAATTGCGGGATTCAACGACAAATGAAATGTTATATAGAAGAATTGGGAGTGATTAAAGTGGAGAATGTTCAGAAAAGTGATAAAGGAGTTATTACTCCAGATTTGATTTTATTAAATAGTGATTTAGCTGATCAAGATGAAGTGATCCGACATATCGTCGAGGCAGCTGAATTTGTTGGCTATGTCGAAGATGCAGATGAACTGTATCAAGCAGTAAGAAAACGTGAGTCTGAAGTTCCGACTGCGATCGGGTATGACATCGCGATTCCCCATGGGAAAACCGAAGCTGTATTGCATCCATTCATCGCCTTTTTACGAGTAAATAAAGCTTTTCAATGGACAAAAGAAAATGAAGAAATGGTTCGCCTCGTCTTTTTGATTGGTGTTCCACAAAACAGCGAAGGCAAGATGCATCTAAAATTTATCTCGCAATTAAGCAAGAAATTACTAGATGATGATTTTAGAGATAAGTTATTGAGTGAAACAGATAAAAATAAAATATATGAACAGTTGAGTTCAATTGAAATTTAAGGAGGAATTTAGAATGAAAATAGTAGCAGTTACAGCATGTCCAACAGGGATCGCTCATACGTATATGGCACAAGAAGCGATCGAAAAAGAATGCCGAAAACGCGGACATGAAGTCCAAGTCGAAACTCAAGGTAGCATGGGAATTGAAAATCAGCTAGAACAAGAAGACATTGATCAAGCAGACGTCTTAATTTTAGCAGTTGCTATCGATGTGGAGGATAGCGAACGTTTTGAAGAAAAAATAGAGATGGGGAAAACCTTAAACGTAGAGCCTGGTAATATGATCAAATACCCTGCCAAATATATTGATGAAGCAGAAAAATTATAAAGAAGGAGACTCAAAAAAATGAAAAAAGAGAATAAAATTTTTAAAGACTTACAAAAAGCCTTTAATACAGGGGTTTCTTTTATGTTGACATCAGTTGTTGTAGGGGGGATCTTTCTGGCAGTCGCTTTAGCTACCGGGAAAGCAACTGATACCGGAATGGAGATTACTAATCCTTTTATGCAAAACTTAAATGATTTAGGTGCTGCAGGTTTTGCGATGATGATTCCTTTACTTTCTGGGTATATTGCAAATTCATTAGCAGGGAAACCTGGTCTAGTTCCGGGAATGATTTTAGGGTTTGTAGCAAATAATCCAATCGGTGAAGGTCAAGTCAAGACCGGTTTTCTTGGAGCCATGATTATGGGGGTTGCTGCAGGTTATTTTGTTCGCTGGTGCAAAACTTGGAAAGTTCCGTCTACAATCAAAACGATCATGCCTATCTTGATCGTACCAGTAGTTACGACTTTTGTACTTGGAATGTTCTATATTTATGTAATTTCTGTACCAATTGGTTTAGCAATGGATTGGTTGGTTAAAGTTCTTGGTCAAATGCAAGGTGGTAGTGCTCTTATTTTAGGATTGATTTTAGGTGCAATGACAGCAGTTGATATGGGGGGACCAATTAACAAAACAGCGACTGCCTTTACATTAGCATTGATGGCTGAAGGTGTGTATGGACCAAATGGTGCACACCGTATTGCCTGTGCAATCCCACCGTTGGCTATGGCAATTTCGACATTTATTGACCGGAAAAAATATACTGCTGAAGATAAAGATTTAGGAATTTCAGCATTCTTTATGTCATTAATTGGTATTACAGAAGGCGCAATTCCGTTTGCGGCAAAAGATATCAAACGAGTTCTACCAGCAATTATTATCGGAAGTGCTGTAGGTGGTGCAATGGGGATGGCAACAGGAGTAGAAGCATTAGTGCCTCACGGAGGATTTATTATCTTACCGGTTGTGAATGGTAAATTGTGGTACGCTCTTTCCATCATTGTCGGAGCAGCTATTTCAGCGGGTATCCTTCATTTTACAAAACCAAGCTTAGTTGATGAAAAAAGAAAGAAAAAAGAAGAGAACACAGAACAAGTAGAAGTAGCAAAATAGAAGTAGCAAAATAGAAATAACAAAATAGAAATAACTAGCGAGAGCGTGGGACAAAAGCAAAAAACACTTTTGTACCACGCTCTAAACACGTCTAAACGGCGGGAAAAGCAACCCCGAGAAATAAGTCGAAATACCCCAAATTTGAAAAGCAATTTCCTTGTATTCCTCCTTATTTCTCGAAGGTTAACACTTCTGTCCCCGTCTCTTTTTTTGAGAAATGGGTCTAAACATTTAAACGCTGACTTTTTAATACAGCTCAATAGCTCTTTTTCATAAAAATGTAGAAGACCTCACAAAGGCAGACAAGCGCCACTATATAGTGTGAATGAACTCTCCGCTGATTTTTCGTCCCCTTATTTAAAGATTCGATGTTCAAGCGTTCTTTTTGTCACTCATAATTTAAAGGTCTTTCAGTATCCATAATAATCATCAATAGTGCGTGCTGGGAATTCAACAACACCTCTTTTTGAGAAACTGCAACAAGTCGGAGGATTCATGCATTCACTTGTTGCAGAAAAATGTAATATTCAGAAAGAATAATCGATTCTATACTTTACTTGTAAAAGGTAGACAAACAAATTAACAGTAGAAATGGAGATGTAACTGAAATGGAAAAGTTACCGATCAAAACAGTCGTAGAAGGGTTATTAGATTTGCAAGCAACTGGTGAAAGCGCTACATTGCTGGGGATTGGACCTATGTCAAAAAATTGTGTCCAAGCCACCCTTGAATTATCTAAAGAAGACGATTATCCTGTCATGTTTATTGCTAGTCGTAATCAAGTAGATGCTGATGAGCTAGGGGGCGGATATGTAAATGGCTGGAATCAATTTACTTTTGCAAAAGCTGTTGAAGAAGTAGCCGAAGACATCGGGTATGACAATCTTTATTACTTATGTCGAGATCATGGCGGACCTTGGCAACGTGACAAAGAGCGTAATGATCATCTACCAACTGAAAAAGCGATGGAACTAGGTAAGAAATCTTATGTAGCAGATATAGAAGCTGGTTTTGATTTGCTAATGATTGATCCTACAAAAGATCCCTTTGAAGTCGGTAAAGTAATCCCATTAGACACGGTACTCGAACGTACAGTTGATTTGATTGACTTCTGTGAAAAGGAACGTAAAGCCCGTAAGTTACCAGAAATTGGTTATGAAGTAGGGACAGAGGAAACCAATGGTGGGTTAACATCCACTGAAACCTATGAAACATTCATTTTAAAACTGAAAGAAGAGTTAGAAAAACGTGGCTTGCCAATGCCAACTTTTATTGTTGGACAAACGGGAACATTGACGCGTAAGACAGAACAAGTAGGTACTTTCAATTTCAAAAATGCTTATGATTTAGCTCAAATGGCTAAAAAATACGGGGTAGGTTTGAAAGAACATAATGGGGATTATTTAGATGATGTCACTTTATTAGAACACATTCCTTCATCCATCACTGCGACTAATGTGGCGCCACAGTACGGCACCGAAGAAACACGTGCTTATTTAAATCTTGCTGCTGTCGAAGCAAAGTTAGTGGAATATGGGTTGGTTAAAGATGCTTCTAATACGCGTGATGTATTGCTTGAACATGCCATTAAGAGTGAACGTTGGAGAAAATGGATGGTTGGCGAACAAAAAGAATTGACGGTTAGTCAAATCATGGATCAAAATGATGCACAACTCCAAGCAGAAATTTTAGATATTGCTGGTCACTATACTTTCAACGATGACGAAGTAAAAGCTGAAATCGAAAAAATGTATGCAAACCTTAAAATGCACAATATTGATGGTCAGCGTTATGTAGTTGATCATATCAAACGCCCAATTCGGGATTATGCAGAATGTTACAATTTGAAGGGTGTTACAACACGTATCAAAAATAATGCCAAATAGGTAGGCAACTAGGAGAGCAAGATGAAATTTTTTCTAGATACTGCAAATGTAGATGAGATTAAAAAAATTAATTTATTAGGACTAGTTGATGGTGTTACTACGAACCCGACAATTATTTCTAAAGAAGGTCGAGACTTTGAAGAGGTAATTAAAGAAATATGTTCGATTGTCACTGGTCCTGTCAGCGCTGAAGTAATCGGTTTAACAGCTGAAGAAATGATCACTGAAGCAAGAGAACTTGCAAAGTGGGCGGATAATGTCGTTGTGAAGATTCCTATGACAGAAGAAGGCTTAAAAGCAGTCAATGTCTTGTCAAAAGAAGGTATTAAGACAAATGTGACACTGATTTTTACTTTTTCTCAAGGACTATTAGCGATGAAGGCTGGTGCAACCTTCATCAGTCCATTTATTGGCAGACTTGAAGATATTGGCACAGATGCATACGAGCTGATCGCAAAGCTAAGACAAGCAATCGATTTTTATGGCTTCGGCACTGAGATTATTTCGGCCAGTATTAGAAATTTGCATCATGTGGAATCGGTAGCTCATTTAGGATCCCATATTGCGACTATCCCGAGTAGTCTTTTTCCTAGTCTTTGGTCACATCCTCTTACGGATAAAGGCATTGCCACCTTCTTAAAAGATTGGGAAGCATTTAAAAAATAATGAATGAACAAGAATGGCTAATCATATGATTAGCTATTCTTTTCTAAGGAAGAGGAAAAATGTTTAATAATCATGATGTAGAAGCAATCAACACGATAAGAACTTTAAGCATTGATGCTATTGAAGCAGCAAATTCAGGACATCCAGGATTACCTATGGGTGCCGCCCCAATGGCCTATGTTTTATGGAGCAGATTTTTGAAAATCAATCCAGCAACAGCAAAAAAATGGACAAATCGAGATCGATTCGTGCTTTCTGCTGGCCATGGATCAGCAATGCTGTATAGCTTATTGCATTTAGCAGGATACAATGTTTCTATTGATGACTTGAAACAATTTCGTCAGTGGGACTCCAAAACTCCTGGACACCCTGAAGTGAACCATACAGATGGGGTGGAAGCTACCACAGGACCTCTGGGGCAAGGAATTGCGATGGCTGTCGGAATGGCAATGGCTGAAAAACATTTAGCCGCTACCTACAATAAAGAAGGTTTCCCTATTGTCGATCATTATACGTATGCTTTGTGTGGCGATGGCGATTTGATGGAAGGCGTATCACAAGAGGCATGTTCTATGGCTGGTCACATGAAATTAGGGAAGTTAATTGTATTGTACGATTCAAATGATATCTCACTAGATGGTCCAACAGCTCACTCATTTACAGAAAATGTAGGAAAAAGATTTCAAGCCTATGGTTGGCAGCATATTTTGGTTGAAGACGGGAATGACCTTGAGATGATTTATCATGCCATTGAAAAAGGCAAATCTGAAGTAGAGCGACCAACATTAATTGAAGTTAAAACGATAATCGGGTATGGTTCAGCGAATCAAGGGACATCAAAAGTTCATGGATCTCCTCTTGGAGAAGAAGATGCTAAAAATGTTAAAAAATTCTATGGCGTCGATGAAAGAAACAGTTTTGTTGTATCAAAAGAAACGAGAGCACAATTTGATCACCATATCTTATCCAGGGGGAAAAAGGCGGAAAAAGAGTGGGATGCTCTCTTTTCAGAGTACAAAAAAAACTATCCTGATTTAGCGAAACACTATCAGTTTGCTCATGAAAGTAGATTACCTGAAAGCTGGGACGATACGCTTCCTAAATATGAGTTGGGAACAAGTGCGGCGAGTCGAGTTACAAGTAAGGAAACGATTCAGGAATTAGCGAAAGGGATCCCTTATTTATGGGGAGGCTCAGCAGATCTATCAGCATCCAACAATACCATGATTGCCAGTGCTGATGAGTTTACACCTGAAAATCCAAGTGGAAGAAATATTTGGTTTGGTGTGAGGGAATTCGCTATGGCAGCAGCAATGAATGGGATTCAATTGCATGGCGGGACAAGAGTATATGGCGGCACATTTTTTGTGTTTGTCGATTATTTGAGAGCAGCGATAAGACTGAGTGCATTACAAAATGCTCCAGTAATCTATGTGTTAACCCATGATTCTGTAGCAGTTGGAGAAGATGGACCAACCCATGAACCTGTTGAACAATTAGCTAGCCTCAGATGTATGCCTAACGTTCATGTTATTAGACCAGCTGATGGCAATGAAACTGTAGCTGCTTGGAAAGTTGCTATGAGGTCACAGGAAACACCAACGGTATTAGTTTTAAGCAGACAAAATTTACCGGTTCTTGAAGGAACATTAAAGATGGCCGAAGAAGGGGTAGCCAGAGGCGGTTATGTTCTTTCAAAGCATGCTTCTAAAGGAGCGTCAGATGGTATATTGATTGCTACAGGATCTGAAGTAAGCCTAGCAATTAAAGCTCAAAAAGAATTGCTGAAACAAGGAAGAGATGTTACAGTTGTTTCCCTTCCAAGTTTTGATTTATTTGAAAAGCAATCTAAAGAGTACCAAGAATCAGTATTACCAAGCTCTTTGACAAAACGAGTTTCAATAGAAATGGGTTCGAGTTTTGGTTGGGAACGCTATGTTGGTCTACATGGAAAATCAATTTCAGTTGATCGGTTTGGTGCGAGTGCACCGGGAGACACAGTAATAACCAATTACGGCTTTACTGTTGAGAAGATCGTTGATACCTACAATTCACTATAATTTGTTAACTAACCGGGAAAACACAATCTATGAGTGTTTTCTTCCGGTTTTTTAGTTAAGGAGGAATTTAAAATGGCGACAGTCATTTTTGATGTTGATGACACACTGTATGATCAGTTAGTTCCATTTAAACAAGCGTATCAGAAAAATTTTTCGTTTAGGAATATTCCCATTGAAGAGCTCTTTGCTTTGAGTCGGAGGTACAGTGATCAAGTTTTTGATAAGACAACCAAAGGTTTGCTATCCCTTAGCGACATGCAAATTTATCGCATTCGCAATGCCTTCAAACATTTTGGGGTAGCGATTACGGATGAGCAGGGAAGAAATTTTCAAATCGATTATCAAATGAATCAAGAAAGAATCCGATTATTACCTGAAATGAAAGATGCACTTAATAGCTGTTCAAAGAATGGTATTCAGTTAGGGATTATTACTAATGGACCTGCCGAGCATCAAATGAAAAAGATAAAAGCGTTGGGACTAAACAAATGGATACCAGACACAAACATCTTTGTATCTGGAAAGCTCGGCTTTTCAAAACCGGATTTGAAAATATTTCAATATGCTGAAAAGGCCATGAGGCTAAATAGAGAGACTACTTATTATGTAGGTGACTCTTTTACGAATGACATTGTGGGGGCCAAAAATGCTGGCTGGAAAGCTGTATGGGTCAATCGTAGAAATGCTACACCGGATTGTGATATAGCCCCAGAGTATATCGTAAATAACTATGAAACTATGTACCGGTTCATTGATGCTCTTATCCCCAGAGAAAATCAGTAGTCGTATTTTATGCGTATCATAATAAAAGTGACAAATGAAGGTGGCCGTTGGCTCTTTTTAAAGAAATAGTGGAAGTGTTTTGTCCAGATACTATTACAAATTGGTAGCTAGAAAGCAAAATACTTTGTTTTTTGCTGAAATAAATTTATACTTCTTCGTATATGCTAATTTAGTGACTTATTTGCAAAAGTAAATGAAAGTCCTAAATTAGTAATAGAATGAGTTGTAAGGT
>NZ_JALAHI010000002.1 GCF_022711995.1 Enterococcus sp. | reverse complement strand
GATCCATATAGATCGTTTGGTTTATCATTAATAAAACGTAGTAAATGGGAATTAATTTGAATCGTGTACTTAAACTTAGATGAGTATTTAGTATATTAAAAAAATTGATTTGAGGAGAGAATGTTATGAAAAGTTATAAGGAATTAGCAGATTTTATCATTGAAAATGTTGGAGGCAGGGAAAATATTCAATCATTGACCCATTGCGTCACTCGCTTAAGGTTTCAGTTGTATGATGAAACAAAAGCAGATGATGATTCCTTAAAAAATAATGATGGAATAGTGACAGTTTTAAAGTCATCCGGACAATACCAAGTTGTTATTGGAAATCATGTGCCAGATGTGTATAAAGAAATCAATAAACAAGCAGAAATAAAGGGCAATGAACCAGAAGTGTCTCAGAAGCAAGTGGGCTTGAAGGACAGAGCTTTTGACTTGATTTCAGGAATCATGTTACCTTCAATGGCAATTCTAGCAGCTTCAGGAATTATTAAAGGATTAAATGTTATTTTTAATTTAATGGGCTTATATAGCATGGAATCTTCCTATTATGAATTAGTAGCAGCGATCGGTGATGCAATATTTTATTTCTTACCAGTTTTCCTAGGGTATAATACTGCCCAGAAATTGAAAGCAAATCCTTTTTTAGGAATGGTTATTGGTGCAATTCTCTGTTATCCATCAATAAACGGCGTAGACTTGACATTCTTTGGTACAGACGTGAATGCTACCTATACATCTTCTGTGCTTCCTGTAATATTGATCGTCGCACTTGCGGCTCCTATGGAACGATTTTTAAATAAAGTCATTCCGGCTGTAGTTAAGACGTTTGTTGTACCAATGATTATCATGTTGATTTTAGTTCCGCTAGGTTTTCTTGTTATAGGACCTATTGCAAATTTGGTTGGTGCTGGTGTCGCAACGATCATAAACACACTTATCTCATTTAGCCCAATTTTGGCTGGGATTTTTATTGGCGCTTTTTGGCAAGTATGTGTCATCTTTGGTGTGCATATGGTTATCATGATTCCTTCTATTATGAACTTATTGTCAGGAGTACCTGATTCATTTATGGGATTAGCAACATCTGTAACATTTGCGCAAACAGCGGTTGTTTTGGCAATTTGGTTAAAGACAAAAGATAAAACTCTAAAGAATATCGCTCTTCCAGCTTGGATTTCAGGAATTTTTGGTGTGACAGAGCCTGCGATTTACGGAGTGACCTTACCTAGAATCAAAATGTTTATTATTTCATGTATTGGAGCAGCAATCGGCGGTGGTATTGCAGGAGCGTTGAATCTTAAAGTATTTACAATGGCAGGAATGGGTATTTTTGGATTACCTGGTTATTTAGAACCAAATGCCGGGAATTTGAATAATTTTTTAGGTGCGTTACTGGTTATAGTTGTAGCAATGCTCGTTTCTTTTGTGTTAACAATAATTGTATTTAAAGACGAAACAGTAAGTGACAATAGTAAAGCCAATCCTAATTTATCGTTAAATGATGATCCAAAAATGGATAAAACTCTATTGGAACAAGAAGTGATAATGAGTCCAATCAAAGGAAGAATCATTCCTTTAAAAGAAATTTCTGACGTAGCTTTTTCAGAAGGAATTATCGGTAAAGGTGTAGGGATCATGCCTAAGGAAGGAAAGGTGTATTCACCATGTGATGGGACAATACTTTCAGTATTCCCTACGAAGCATGCACTTGGTATTATTTCGGAAAAAGGCAGTGAGATACTTATCCATTTGGGAATGGATACTGTGAAACTTGATGGAAAGTTCTTTGAAAGTCATGTCGAAGTAGGTCAGAAGGTAAAAGTAGGGGATCTCTTGATAACATTTGACATTCAAGAGATTCAAAAAGCCGGATATGCGATTGAAACGCCAGTAGTAATTACAAATTCAGAAGACTACAAAGATATTACAACTACTGAAGAAGCAACAGTTTTACCTGGAAATCAATTACTTACGTTATTTATGTAATGGAAAAAAAGAGAGGAGTCACAGGAAAGATGAAATATAGAATTATCGAATTTGATGACTATTACCTAGTAGAAAATAAGTCCGGCGTAACGATAAGTTATGCAAAGAACAGCGGGGTCAACTTATTATTTGATGATGGCTATGCGTTTAAAGATTTAAATAAAAACGGTCTGATTGATCCTTACGAAGATTGGCGTCTTGATGAAGAGGATCGAATCAACGATTTAGTTAAAAAACTCACTATTGAGGAAATTGCTGGCCTTATGTTGTATAGTCCTCACTTGGCGGTTTCCAGTGGAGATGATGTTTTTTCTCAAAAATTTAGAGGAACATACAACGGAAAAAGTTACACAGATTCTCGAGCGCACATCTGGCAGATTACTGATGAGCAGAAGAAAATGATCAACGAGAACAAAATCCGTCATCTACTGCTGACAATTGTTGATGATGGTGAAACTGCTGCTCGATGGAATAATCAAATCCAAGCTTATTGTGAAAGTTTAGGAAAGGGAATCCCCGCTAATATTAGTTCAGATCCCAGACATGGGGTTAGTGGAAAATCTGAGTTTAACGCTGGAGCTAGTAACAATGTTTCCAACTGGCCTGAACCAGTTGGAATAGCGGCAACCTTTGATCCTAGAATTGCTTATGAATATGGAAAAATAGTGGCAAAAGAGTATCGGGCAATGGGAATAACAACCTCACTTTCACCTCAAATTGACTTGGCGACTGATCCTCGATGGATGCGTTTCTCTGGTTCATTTAGTGAGGACACACAATTAGCGACAGATATGGCGCAAGCTTTTTGTGATGGCCTTCAAACTACAAATGATTCGGGATGGGGAGAAGATTCAGTAAATGCAATGGTTAAACACTGGCCGGGTGGGGGAACTGGCGAGTCCGGTCGTGATGCGCATTATGCTCATGGAAAATTTGCTGTCTATCCAGGGGATAATTTTAAAGAGCATATAAAACCTTTTTCTGAAGGAGCATTTAAATTACAAAAAGGAACGAAAAAAGCCGCTGCCGTAATGCCTTATTATACGATTTCATACAATCAGAGCAATCAAAATGTAGGAAATAGCTTTAATCGCTATTTAATTACTGATTTATTGAGGGAAACCTATGATTATGATGGGGTAGTATGTACAGACTGGGGAATAACCAGTGATGTTAAGACATTTGGTGGTTTCTCTGGTGGAAAGTGCTGGGGATTGGAAAAAGAATCTGTTGAAGAACGACATTTTCAAGCACTGATAGCTGGTGTTGATCAATTTGGTGGGAACAATCAAATTGATCCAATCATGAAAGCATTTGAAAAAGGGTGCACGCTATTTGGTGAAGTCGAAATGCGCCAGCGCTTCCAAGCAAGTGCGAAACGTTTGTTAAAAAATATTTTTCAATGTGGTTTATTCGACAATCCTTATACAAATCCGGATAAAGCAAAAAAAGTAGTGGCAAATCAAGCTTTTGTTGAAAAAGGATTTCAAATCCAGCAGCAATCGGTTGTTTTATTAAAAAACAAAAACGACGTTTTACCTATTAAAAAAGGGAAGAAAGTCTATCTGCCTAATCGTCGTATTGCTGAGACAACAAATTGGTTTGGACAAAAAGTACCAGCACATTTTGAAAAACCGATTAGTTCTGATGAAATCCAAGGATTCTATCAGGTAGTAAACAATCCGGATGATGCAGATTTTTCGATTATTTGTATTGATTCTCCAAACTCTATTGGCGGTTATAGTGAAAATGGTTACGAACCTATTAGTTTGCAATATGAAAAATATGTTGCAAAAAATTCAAGGAATGAGAGCATTGCTCAAGATCCCCATGATCAGATACCAAACAGATCGTATAGAAATAAATCATCTAAGCCTAGTAATGAGGCTGATTTAGAAATAGTAAAAGAAACGGTCAGACAGATGAATGGTAAGCCAGTGATTGTGGTTGCAAATACAAAAAATCCATTTGTAGTTAAGGAATTTGAAAGTGAAGTAGACAGTATATTACTACATTTCCAAGTAGAGCCAAAAGCATTTTTGAGAATAATTAGTGGTCAGACAGAGCCAAAAGGACTATTACCATTCCAGATGCCAAAAGATATGTCTGAAGTTGAGAAACAGTTTGAAGATGTTGGACTAGACATGGATTGTTATACAGATAGTGAAAACAACAAGTATGATTTTGGATTTGGATTAACTTATCACGGAATAATTAACGATGAGCGAACCAAGCGATATAAAAGGAAAGAAGTGAATTAGGATGTTTCCAAAGGATTTTTTATGGGGTGGAGCAACGGCAGCAAATCAGTGTGAGGGTGCTTGGCAGGAAGACGGAAAAGGAGCTAGTATATGTGATCATATGCGTAGCGATGATAAAAAAAGAACGCGAATCTTTGATCGTATAATTGATAGTGATGCCTATTATCCAAATCATGAGGGGATAGATTTTTACCATCATTACAAAGAAGATATAGCAATGTTTGCTGAAATGGGATTTAAAGTGTTTCGACTTTCTATTGCTTGGAGTCGAATTTTTCCAAATGGGGATGAAACAGAACCAAATGAAGCAGGGTTAGCTTTTTATGATGACGTTTTTGATGAATGTTTAAAATATAATATTCAGCCTTTAGTTACTTTGAGTCATTTTGAGATCCCTTATCATTTAGTTGAAAAATACAATGGGTTTTCTAATCGTAAAGTAATTGATTTCTTTGTTCATTATGCTTCTACAGTAATGAACCGCTATAAAAATAAGGTTAAGTATTGGCTTACTTTTAATGAAATCAACTTTGCAACTATGCCATTTGGATCGTTAAACGTATTAGGGATGATGAGCGATAAGACTAAGGACCTGTTCAACCCTAGTGATAATGAACAAGAGAGATATCAGGCACTGCATCATGTTTTTATCGCGAGTGCAAAAGCAGTTATTGAAGGGCATAAAATCAATCCTGAATTTAATATCGGCTGTATGATTGCGCACATGACCATCTATCCCTTAACACCAAACCCAGAAGATGTTTTACAAGTACAAAAGTGGGAAAATCATTTGAACCATTTCTGCGGCGATGTTCAAGTTAAAGGAGAATATCCTTATTTTGCAAAGAAAATGTTTGAACGTAAAAAGATAGACCTTGAATTTCAAGCTGAAGATAAGCAAATTTTGAAAGAAGGTAAAGTTGATTTTTATTCCTTCTCTTACTATTCTAGTTACTGTACAACAGTTTCTGAAGGAAAGGAGCTCACTGCTGGAAACTTAATGAATGGCAATAAGAATCCGTATCTACAAGCGAGCGAATGGGGCTGGCAGATAGATCCTGTTGGATTACGGTATACGCTTAATAAAGTCTACGATCGTTATCATATTCCTATTATGATTGTGGAAAACGGTCTTGGAGCCGAAGATATTGTTAACCAATCGGGAGAAGTCATTGATGATTATCGGATTGACTATCTCAGAAAACACATTATAGCAATGAAGGAAGCTATCGAAGACGGTGTGGAATTAACTGGTTACACGATGTGGGGCTGTATTGATCTTATTTCATCCAGCACGGGAGAGATGAAAAAACGCTACGGTTTCATTCATGTAAATAAAGAAAATGATGGTTCAGGTGACTTAAGTCGTACAAGAAAAAAATCATTCTATTGGTATAAAAAGGTAATTGCTTCTAATGGTTTACAACTTGAGGATTAAGAAAATAGGACGAAGTAACCGCAAACTTTTTCACTATGATAATTGTGGCTAAAATTATCAGCAAAACAAAATAATTCGAATTATTCAAAATATGTCTGACGCAGTTCAGAGGAGTTTGTAATTCTATTTTGAAAAAATAATATTTTACTATCGCAAGAATGCACTTAAAAGCTCTTTGTTGACTTTTAAGTGCATTTCTTTTTGTGTTAACAATCCTTACCACATTTAAAACAGTCTAGATGATAAACAAACCCCGTTAGGAGAATCTATCAAAT
>NZ_JALAHI010000050.1 GCF_022711995.1 Enterococcus sp. | reverse complement strand
GTTTTCACCTTTGCCGCCTTCAAATGTTTCTTCACCTAAGAAACCTTCGAAGTCGATGACGACTGTGTCGCCATTTTCAGCAGCTTCGTCTTCTTTGATAACTAACTCAGCTTGAGCTTCTTGTTCGCGTTTGATGCGTGCATCAACGTCTTCTTCTGTTACTTCACGGTCTTGTTTTTCAACAGTTAGGTCTTTGTAATCACCAAGTTTTACTTCTGGTTTCACAGTCACTTCTGCTTTGATTACCCAATCTTGACCTTTTTCCATGCTGTCAACATCGATTTTTGGTTGTGATACTGGATCAATACCAGCTTCTTTTACTGCTGCTTCATAAGCCTCTGGCAATACAGCGTTCAAAGCATCTTCATACAATGCTTCTTCTCCGTACATACGGTTAAACACTTGGCGAGATACTTTTCCTTTACGGAAACCAGGTACGTTTAAGTTGCCTTTCACTTTATTAAATGCAGTCGTCAAGCCTTTTTGGATTTCAGCTTGCTCGATCGAAAATGTCAATACACCATCATTGGTGCCTGTTTTTTCCCATTTTGCAGTCATTTATTTCCCTCCGAATAACAATTATATTTTACATATGAAATAGTTTCATGCATACCTTTAAATAGTACACTAACGTTCTTTAATTGTAAACATTTTACCTAGAAACTTCTCGTTTTTTTCTTGCGTAATCCGCTCTGGAATTCAAATAGAAGCTAAAATCTTTCGTAATCGTGTTTTCTTACGCAATATTTCTTCATTGATTATTTGCGGCGAACTTCCCGAAAAAAGGTTCTGGTACTCGTCGATATAACTTTGCACCCAAGGCTCGATTTCTTCCGTGGCAGGCAGGAATGGATAGCTCACTGCAAAATGATCATTCAATTCTTCCAAGATACTTTCTGCTAAGATAGGATTTTCTTGCCCTATCTGTTCATCTAAGACTTGATGCATTTGCTTAAAAACTGGCATTTCCCTTAATGGAAATAACTCACTGGGAATAATCTGCTGTTTATTCCCCATGTAATCGATCAGTTCAAAAGGCTGTGACGTCCTCAGACAAACCAGCTCCTCAACTAATTTAGGCAACAAGAAGGGGTTATGAAGCTGAGGTAACAAATCACTCATGAGGGACAAAAACTGGTTCTTGGTAAGGCCTTGCGAAAAATGATGCCAAATAGCTCCGCTGACCGGCTGGTTGCTTTGGTCCATCCTGCTTAGTGCCTGCTTTTTGCCTAAAAAATCTTCCAGTCCCAAAATTTGTTGAACCTCTTCTACTTTATCCAACTCTCTCACGAAGTTCTCTCCTGCCGCTGGGGAGATTGCAGAAGACTTCTCGGCAAGCATAAGCCATTTTCTTGCTTGCAAGTATTGACCTGCAAGGATCAGTAAATGGCCGATTTGAATAAATCCCTGCTCCTCCTGCAAGTAATCATCCAAGAAATCATCTGCCACTTCCAAGGCTTTTGAAAAATCAGCCAATTGCTGTAAACAGTCAACGAGGCATTGGTTGATTTCAAAAGAAGATTGTTGGGTATAAATTTCTTGATAATACTGATACGCTTTTAAATAATCTTTAGCTTGATAAGCTTTTTCTGCTGCATGCCGCAGGCGGTCTTCAGGTTTTGGAAACTCGATCGTGTCTCCCATATACACGCTCCTTTATCTGCAAAGGCAGATCCCTTAATTGATTGCTGTGCTTTGATAGAAGAAGTTGACAGAGAACAGAATTCGCTAAGTTATCTCAACAAAAGAAGAAATCCAGCCTTTATCATTAACTATCCGCACTGACTTGTTTGTTGAATGCTTTGATCAAATTGATCGTCACAACGCTGGTCTCAGAGAAGAAATCGCCAGCATGCTGCTTTTCTTTTGTAAAAATCACAGGCAAATAACCTAAATAAAAGAAAAGATTGAATTGCAACACATACCGCATGCATAGTTCTCTAATCAATACCGTTTTCCAACTCAACTCTGCTTCTGTGAAGGAAACCACCCGAATGCCAAAAATCATCTTGCCGATCGTTTGCCCTTGGTTGAATTTTGTCAACAAAACAAAATAGCTTAAATAGATCGCCAATGAAAGTAGTTGATACAATCCAAACGGATGACCACTACTTGACCACCCTCCTAAGTGATAGATTGTATCCAGGGTGATACCTGTCACAGCACCGATACATAACACATCAACAAGATAAGCAAACAATCGAATCCAAAATCCGGCGAAGAAATAATCTGGAAAATCATTGACGCGTTTTCGATCCTCTGTTTCGTTTTCCTGTCCCTCATAACGTTGCCATTCCTTTTGTCGAAGCTGGATTTCTTCCTCGCTATATTCGTTTCGCTTAAATGAACCCAATACTTGTTGAAAGAAATCATCGGGATGATCCGCTTCTGCTGATTGTTGGTTTTCGGTATTCGACGATGTCAATTCTTGCTTGGTTTGTGTCTTTGACATCTCCGTTCCAGAATTCAAATTTTCTTGTGGCGCGTTTTCGGCCATTTGATTCATGTCTTGTTGGATGGGTGTCTCTGTTTCTTTTTCAGACATGCTTATTCACCTCCATAATAATAAAGAGGTTTCGGCGCATCCATTGTTCCTAGACTTTCAACAACTTGCAGAAGACGACTAGAATCAGTGGATTTCAATCCTTGAAACTCTGCCAGTTTCGAGCCCAGCCATGTCGAAGCAAATCCTGTTGAGCCCACACCATATTCAAAAATTTCCGCATCCTCTAACCCTTGGTCAGCTTCTAATGCTGCAAGGGCATCTTCTGGAAAGCCGATTTCATCAACTAAGCCATTCTCCAGCGCTTGTTGGCCATCATAAATCCGTCCGTCAGCGATTTTTCTAACCGCTTCTTCCGACATTCCTCTTCCTTCGGCAACAACAGACACAAAGCGTCCATAGGCATTGTCTACATAAGTTTGCAGAACCTTTTTATCTTCCTGAGTGGCTTCTCGTGTTGAGGAACCCATATCTTTCAAAGCCCCACTCTTATAAGTGCTATCTTCGATCCCTAATTTGTCCAATAAACCTGAATAATTTAATCCCGACATAATGACCCCTATCGATCCTGTTACGGTTTCATCGGTAGCAAAAATTTTATCCGCCCCAGCAGAAATATAATATCCGCCGCTGGCTGCAGTGTTCTTCATACTGACATAAAGAGGAATCCCGATGTCCTTGATCTTTTTCATTTCCCGAGCAATCTCTGCGCTCTCATAAACGCCGCCTCCCGGTGAATTCACCTCGAACAATATTCCTTTAATGGTCGGATCCTCTTGTGCAGCCCGTAATTCTTCAAGAAATAACTGGTGATCATAACTCTCCGTTGAAAACAATCCTCCACTTGTCGTGTTGGCAATAGTACCCTCCAGTGATAAACGTAGGATTCGATTATTGGTGTCTCCCGCCGCTAATTGGTTTTCCTCCAACTCGTTACTCCCATACAATAGCGCATTCCATCCATCCAGTGAGTTTTCTTCATTAGTTGTCGGAGTCATTAATGCGAAAACCCCTGAGCATACAAACAATCCAATAGCAATCCCAACAGCTATCCATCTTCTTTTATTCATTTTTTCACCCCTATTATCCTTGTCTGTTCCTTTACGTTTCGTCTTTTAGTAGCGGTTTTCAATCACAATCACTGTTTCAACCGGTCCATCCGCAGCAAATTTGTAGCTTTTTTCTTTCAATGCATAGCCGCCGAAATATTCTTTTGTTAATTCATCTTGTACGCGAAACTCTTGCGCTTCTTGAACGGAAATAGCCCCTGGAAGAACTTCTTGCAGGCTATCCCAGCCAGTATCCAACATGATTTTTGTTTCATCATGCACATTCTCTTGTTTCTCTAATTGTTCAACCATTTTCTTCAACTCGGAAAACGTCATACATTGGACAGTTTCTGACATCTTCATCCCTCACTTTCTTCTGTCATTGTATCGAAATTAAAAAAAAAAGGATAGTCAAAAAAGACAATTCCAATTTTACTGAATGGAGCATTAGAGAAAACTTCTGAAAGAAAACGCAATAACAAAACAACGTTTCACATCGGTTACATCTATACCAATTTATTTTTTATTCTTTTTCTCTTGACTATTAACCATATAACCATTATTATAATGCTTGTATTTCTACAAAATAAGCTAAGGAGGATAGATAGACCAATAGGAATAGCGCCTGATCTGTACAACAGATGACGAGGAAAGAGTTTATCGAAGGTTTCGGCGGGTAACTCTAGGGACTGCACTCTATAGGCAAGAACAAACCTCATCGTGAGATGAAAACAAACCTCTTGCTCCGCAGGTAGAAATACATAATGAATACTAAATTAAGTAGTGGAAAGTAGGATTTGTCATTATGTGTGGAATTGTAGGAATTGTCGGAAAATCAAATGCTGAAAGGGTCATTTTAAATGGCTTGGAACGTTTAGAATATCGTGGGTATGACTCAGCAGGTCTCTTTGTTGCTGATCGTACTTCTGCTCATTTAGTCAAAGCACAAGGTCGCATCAAAAATTTAGAAGACAAAGTGACGCCAGAAGTAACAGGAACGATTGGTATCGGACATACCCGTTGGGCAACCCACGGAAAACCGTCAGAAAAAAATGCTCATCCCCATACTTCTTCGAATCAAGAGTTAGTCTTGGTTCACAACGGAGTGATTGAGAATTTTGAAGAATTGCACCAGACTTATTTAAGTGATCATCATTTTGAAGGTCAAACGGATACAGAGATCGTTGTTCACTTGATCGAAGCATTGAAAGACCACTCCACTAAAGAAGCGTTCAAAAAAGCCCTCTCTTTGATTCGCGGCTCATACGCCTTTGCATTAGTGGACAAAAATGATCCTGAAACCATCTATGTAGCAAAAAACAAAAGCCCATTATTGATTGGACTTGGGGATGGTTTTAACGTGATTTGTAGCGATGCATTGGCGATGTTGGATCAAACCACTCGTTTTGTGGAAATTGAAGACGGTGAGATGGTAACCGTGACAGCAGCTAAGATCGAAATCGAAGATGCTGAGGGAAATAGCGTCTCTCGTGACTCTTACGAAGCGCAACTCGATTTAACGGACATCGAAAAAGGAACCTATCCTTACTATATGCTTAAAGAAATCGATGAACAACCAGCTGTGATGCGTCGCCTTGTTCAAGAATATCAAGAAGCTTCTGGCGCTGTGAAAATTGATGAGGCGTTGAAAGCCCAACTGATCGCCAGTGACCGCATTTATATTGTCGCCTGCGGAACCAGTAATCATGCTGGCTGGGCTGCAAAAGCGATTCTAGAATCTTTAACACAAATTCCTGTTGAAGTACATTTGTCTAGTGAATTCGGCTACAACATGCCTTTGCTCTCTGCAAAACCTTTCTTCATCTTCCTCTCACAAAGTGGAGAAACAGCTGACAGCCGTCAAGTGCTAGTAAAAATCAATCAACTGAATTTGCCAAGTTTGACGATTACCAATGTAGCTGGATCGACCCTTTCGCGGGAAGCCAATCATACATTGCTGCTTCATGCAGGCCCTGAAATCGCTGTGGCTTCTACCAAAGCCTACACTGCTCAAATTGCTGTCCTTTCATTGTTAGCCAAAGCGATCGGCGATGCCAAAGGCGTTTCGACTGCTCTTGATTTTGATGTTTTCCATGAATTAAGTCTTGTTGCTTCTGGAATGGAAACATTGGTAGACGAAAAAGCGCTCATTAGTCAATTGGCAGAAGATTATTTATCCGTTAGCCGGAATGCATTTTATATTGGTCGCGGCAATGATTACTATGTCTCAATGGAAGCAGCATTGAAATTAAAAGAGATTTCTTATATTCAAGCAGAAGGATTTGCCGCCGGAGAATTGAAGCATGGGACCATCGCATTGATCGAAGAAGGAACACCAGTAATCGGCATCATCACTGAAGAAGTCACTGGCTCTCACACGAGAGGAAACTTGAAAGAAGTTGAATCTCGCGGCGCCCATACTCTCGTGATCGTCAGTCAAGAACTAGCAAAAGCAACAGATCAATTGATCTTGCCTGCTGTCCATCCGTTGGTGACTAGCCTAGTTGCCGTGATTCCTACACAATTGTTGGCTTACTATGCAACATTACAACGGGGCTATGACGTGGATAAGCCACGAAACCTGGCAAAATCAGTAACTGTTGAATAAGACTTTTAAAAGTTTTTTTCGTAAGAACAAATCAAAAAAGACTAAATGCCTGTCAGTAGGTATTTGGTCTTTTTTGATCTGTTTTTTAAACGTTTTATCTGCAGCTGCGGTGGCTTCAAACGGCTGATCAATGATATCTAGCGTTAGGCAATGTTTCTAATATGACTTCCATCTTCAATAAGAAAGTCCCCCGCCTGCGAATGGACGGATAACAACAAAAGAATATTCTTTTTTCTGAAAAAGATTGTTGGAAGGCACTTAACCACTTATCGCCTCTTGGAATCACTGGGACCTAGTAACATTTTTTATGCACCAGGTACTGTTCAAAATGACTATTCCTACTAAAGTCAGTAAGATAGACCCGATTAATAGAATATGAGAAATCATAGCCCATTGATCACTAAAAAAGAATGCTAACAGGCATAAAAAACCCAAGAGTAATGCCCCTGCCCCATTTACTAAATACAAACGTTTTATATCGTAACGGGCTTTCTTCTCATCCGAAGCCAGATTATACCCTGCAATCAATTGCCAGCCATGACCACTTAGAAATAGAATCCCTGCGAAAAACAGCAACCCAACGATTAAAAATCCGCTAATATTCTCCATAATGTTCTCCTTCTTCAAACCAGTATGACATTTACAAAGTGCTACAAGTACGAATTTTCCTACATACTAAATATACCATATGTGATTCTTTCAATCCATTATATTTAAATTTTTACAATATAAAAAAACCAACGAAAGATCCTTCCGTTGGTTTCTTTTTCAGTTATTCTGCCCCGATTTCTTCTCGAACAACGGCGGCAATTTTGTCTACGTAATAATCTACTTTTTCTGTCGTTGGCGCTTCTGCCATCACTCGCAGTAAAGGTTCTGTTCCAGAAGGGCGAACCAAGATTCGGCCTTCCCCATTCATTTCTGCTTCTGTTTCTTCGACGATTTTGCGAATGGCAGGCACATCCATGGCACCATTTTTATCTGTCACACGAATATTGACTAACTTTTGCGGATAGATAGTGACCTCTCCAGCTAGCTCTGACAGTTTTTTGCCCGTTTGTTTCATGATATTCAATAATTGGATACCAGACAGCATACCATCCCCGGTTGTGTTGAAATCCAAGAAAATCATGTGTCCTGACTGTTCGCCACCAAAATTGTAATCATTTTTACGCATTTCTTCGACAACGTAACGGTCACCAACTTGAGTGATGACATCTTTTAAGCCAATGGCTTCTACTGCTTTATGAAATCCTAAATTACTCATAACCGTTGTCACAATAGTATCTTGTTTCAAACGCTTCTGTTCAGCTAAGTATTTTGCGCAAATATACATGATCTTATCGCCGTCAACGATATTCCCTAATTCATCAATGGCGATTACCCGGTCGCCGTCACCGTCAAAAGCTAATCCAACATCGGCGCCTTTTTCGACTACAAATTCAGCTAATCGTTCAGGATGAGTAGAGCCAACACCCTCATTGATATTCAGCCCGTTTGGAGAAGTTCCCATGGTATAAAAATCCGTTTCTAAATCGGCAAACAAGCGATTGACACTTGTAGCAGTCGCGCCATTGGCGGCATCAACACAGACTGTGATACCCTCTAAGTCACCTGGGATCGTTTGACGTAGAAATTGTGAATATTTCAAGAGTCCTTCTGGGAATTCATCCACTGTTCCTAAGCCTTCAGCAGAAGGTCGAGGCAATGTATCTTCTGCAGAATCCAATAAGGCTTCGATTTCTGCTTCTTGTTCATCCACCAGTTTGAATCCATCGTTACCGAAAAATTTGATCCCATTATCCTGTGCTGGATTATGTGAAGCGGAAATCATGACCCCTGCACTCGCTTTTTGGACCCGTGTCAGATAAGCGACACCTGGTGTAGAGATCACACCTAGTTGAAACACTTCGATTCCTACAGATAACAAACCAGCGATCAATGCGCTTTCTAATAACTGTCCAGAGATCCGCGTGTCGCGACCTACTAAAACCCGGGGTCTGCGATCACCAGTCTCATGTTGACTCAAGACATAGCCGCCGTAACGGCCAAGTTTAAATGCCAATTCTGGCGTAAGCTCCTTATTTGCTTCTCCACGAACACCATCTGTACCAAAATATTTTCCCATAATTATTAACCTCTCTTATTCTTTACTCTCGTCCGAACTCGTCATGATTGTTTCACTTTCTGAGTTGCGGGCTTCTTCACTAGATGACCCACTTGCTGGTTGCTCATCTGAAGGGGGATTGTCAGAGGACGCAGCGCCCTTCTGAGAATCCGTAGTCGTTGTTTGAAAAACAGGCGTTACTTGGATTGTGACAACACTTGGATCGATGGTCACACCATCTGGTACTGGTACTTCAACCGTCCGCTCAACCGTTGAGGTAATCCTTGAAATATCAATTGGTACGCCAATTTGCTCCAATGTATCCAAAATAGACTGATCACCAGAGACCGTACCGCTGATGGCACTCATCCGATAAATAAAGTGTGAGACACCATTGGGCACTGTTCCTTGTTGGCTAACAAATAACTCGATTTGTTTCGTTGGTGCGTCCAATGTCACTGCAACATTAACTGTTTCAGGATCTGGTATGATTGCCAATGGATTTTTAGCTGAATCCCAAGCTTGAATCGTTCCTTTGACCTTAGAAGATGATGTCCCGATCTCACTCGGATCGATAACAGCTACAACTCGATCAATATCTTTTAATGTTCGGTCACCAGTTGTGATTTCAACTTTTTGCGGATCTGCTTCTAAAGAAGCGATGGAATAGCCTTCTTTTAGGTTGGTACTTGATAGGACAGGCTCGACGGTAAACGTCTTCGACACTTTCTTTTCGATCGTCACAGTAATGGTTTTGGGCTCAATTTCAGCCGTCACGCCAGAACTTAGGTTTTGAACTTCTAAAGGAACCTCATGGGTGCCTTCCCCTAATTCAGAGAGATCTGCCATCACCCGAAAATTTCGTGTTTCGTCATTTTTTTCGGCATTTAATTGAACCCGGTTTCGACTTTTCAAGGTAACGTTGACTGTCGTTTCAAAGCCTTGAATAAAATAGCGATCCGAATCATAGGTGGTTTGGATTGGAATGTTGCTTAAGTTTTCTTCATAACTACTGGTAGATCCGGAAAGATCGACTTTGAGTGTTGAGCCACTTGCGATAAAAAACAGGACCAAACTAAAGAACAGCGCTAGTATACCATAAAAAATATTGCGTTGGCGCTCTTTCTTAATCATTTTCTTCCCCCTTTATTCACACCGTCAAGGAAAGATTGCAATAGATTGCGCTTGGCCGCTTTTTCTTCCGGAACCAGCTCGCGATTCAGAATTTCTAAATATTGCTCCCGTGACAATCCAGATAACAATTGGTTGTTCAATGTGATACTGACATCGCCAGTTTCTTCAGAAACAACGATCGTCAACGCATCGCTGACTTCTGAGACACCGACTGCTGCTCGATGTCGAGTTCCGAACTCCTTAGGAATCAGCAAGCTTTCTGAAAGAGGAAGATAGGCACTCGACACAGCAATTTTTCCATCCCGGATGATGACAGCCCCATCATGTAATGGTGTGTTGGGGATGAAAATATTGATCAATAATTCTCCCGTGATATCCGCATCCAATGCAATTCCCGTTTCGACATACTCTTCTAATCCAGTGGTGCGTTCAATCGTGATCAGTGCACCAATTTTACGTTTTGCCATATATTGGATCGCTTTATCCAAAGACTGGACCATTACTTCGTCTTCATGCTTTTCAGACTTGGTTGTCTTAAACAGCGAACTACGACCTAAGTGCTCCAATCCACGACGAATTTCCGGTTGGAAGATCACGATTGCTGCGATCACTCCATAGGTGATGACTTGATCCATCAGCCAAGAGAGGGTACGCAACCCTATCAGACCGGCTAAAAAGCGCAAGACAATAAACAGTCCGACCCCTTTGAACAATTGGATCGCCTTGGTGCCTCTAACCAACTGGATCAATTTGTAGACCACATACCAAACAACTAAAACATCCAACACATTAATCAAAAATGAAAGGGAAAATATATTAAATGAGAAGAACTCTCTCCAATAATCAAAATTAAAAAAATTACTAAAATTCATCGACATAAACAGCCTTCCTTTATTCTTAAGACTTCATGTAATAGTATAACATAGGACTTCTTTTATCCGATTGGAAAAAGCAAATTTATTCTATTTTTTTCAGAAAAAATCCTCATTTTTCTATGATTTACTGACAGTTGAATGACTCTGTTATTTTTTTTATAAGATTTCTCCCAAAAAAACAGCTCTGTCCTCTCATCGACAGAGCTGCTGGATCATTTTTCTTATTCTTTTCTTCTGCGCTCGGCTCTCGCTGCCCTTCTTGCTGCACGAGCTGCTTCAGCCTCTGGATCCATCTCTTTTCTCTTGGATTTCTCCTTTGGTTTCTCCCCAACCGTTTTTTCAGTCGAATCGGCTTCCAATTTTGCTCGAATCTTCTCTTCTTGACCCGCTAGACGTGCATAATTATAAAAACGGTTTTTCGCATCCATGACGGTCTTCTCAAACAGTGAGCCTGCCGCATTCGGATTCGCTGCTTCTAACGCGGAAAAACGAACTTGTGTCTTCATAAAGGTGGGCATCAATGAAAAATCAGGCTTTTTGTAGTCTAATGTCATCGCTGGTTTCCCTTTTTCAGCTGCTAATGGATTGTGACGATACAACGACCAATATCCAGAAGCGACTGCTTCTTTTGCCTCTTTGATCGACTGGCTCATGCCCCCTGCTAATCCATGGGTAATACATGGAGTGTAAGCAATGATCAGTGATGGTCCAGGGAATTTCTCTGCTTCTTCAAACGCTTTGATTGTTTGCATTTGGTTGGCTCCGGAAGCAATTTGTGCCACATAGACGTGGCCGTAAGTCATCGCCATCATCCCAAGATCTTTTTTCGACACATACTTTCCACTGGCTGCAAACTTGGCAATCGCTGAAGTCGGCGTTGCTTTGGAGACTTGTCCGCCAGTATTTGAGTAGACTTCATTATCCAAAACAAGAATGTTGACATTTGCACCAGAAGCTAGAACGTGATCGATTCCGCCAAAACCAATGTCATAGGCCCAACCGTCGCCACCAATCATCCATTGACTTGGCTTAACGAACAAGTCACTGTCATCAAGGATGGCTTGCAGGCTTGGGTGTTGACGCGCTTCTTGCTGTAATGCTGCCTGCAGTTTAGCCGCCCGTTGTTGCGTGCCTGCGCCATCTTCCATGTGGTCAATCCAATCCTTCATGATTTCTTGCAGTTCTGCCGAAACTTCACCTGCTGCTTGTTTCATTTTTTCCGCCAGCGCTTCTCTTCGTGTCTGATTCGCCAAGAACATTCCATAACCAAATTCGGCATTGTCTTCAAACAATGAATTCGACCAGGCAGGTCCTTGTCCTTGATCATTCGTCGTATACGGAGAAACTGGCGCAGCACCACCCCAAATTGACGAACAGCCGGTGGCATTGGCAATCATCATGCGGTCTCCGAACATTTGAGTCAATAGTTTGACATAAGGGGTTTCCCCGCAGCCAGCACAAGCCCCAGAAAATTCTAAAAGAGGTTTGTTGAATTGCGTGCCCATCACAGTTCCCGGTTTTGCCGGATTTTCCTTTTGACGCAACGTCATCGCAAAGGCCCAGTTCATTGCCTGCTCTTTTTGGCTTTCATAAGGGCGCATAACAAGCGCTTTGTCTTTTGCTGGACAAGCTTCCACACATAATCCGCAACCTGTACAGTCTTCGATCGACACTTGGATTCGGTATTTTTGTCCGTCTTTTCCTCGCATCTCCCGGACAATAAAGCCTTCTGGTGCCTCTGCCAGTTCGTCTTCATCCGCTAAGAAAGGTCGGATGGCCGCATGAGGGCATACGAAGGCACATTCATTACACATCGTACAACGATCAGATAACCATTCCGGTACTTCTAAGGCAATTCCACGCTTTTCAACGGCCGTTGTCCCTAGTGGCATGGCTCCTTCCGTCATCTGATTTTGAACCAGTGTGCCGACAGATAACGCATTGCCCTCTTGCCGATTGATTGGTTCAACAATTTCTCGCACATAGCGGGAAGTGGCGGTTGATTTTCGCTCAGGTACATCGATCACTGCCCATTCAGCAGGCACTTGGATCTCACAAAGCAATTCAATGGTCCGATCAATCGCTAGATAATTTTTTTCAACGATTGCCATGGATTTATGGCCATAATTTTTCATTACCTCGTCTTTTAGAATCGGCAATACATTCTCAAAAGGCATAATATCAGACAAATAGAAAAAGGCGGTTTCCATCGCTGTATTGATCCGTCGGCCAAGACCGGTTTCCATCGCTAACTGCATCGCATTAATCGTATAAAAACGAATCTCGTTTTCTGCGATGTAGCGTTTTAAGTGTTTAGGAAGGTTGTTTTCTATCTGCTGTTGATTCCAAGTAGTATTCAGTAAGAAGGTACCGCCCTTCTTCAACCCTTTCAGCAAATCATAGGTATGCAGATAGGCTGGGGTATGGCAAGCCACAAAATCCGCATGTTCGATCAAATACGTGGAGCGAATCGGTGTATCTCCGAAACGCAGATGAGAAACTGTCAATCCGCCAGATTTTTTGGAATCATAGTAGAAGTAACCTTGGACATACTTATCCGTGTGGTCACCAATGATTTTGATCGCTGACTTATTGGCACCAACTGTCCCATCGGAGCCAAACCCCCAGAATTTTGCCTGAAAGGTCTTTGGATTGGTTAAATCTAACGTAGCCTCACTTGTTAAAGAAAGGTGTGTCACATCATCTGTGATCCCAATCGTAAAGCGTCTTTTTTGTTCATCTTTTGGTTTAAGCAATTCATCAAATACCGCAACGATTTGATCAGGAGTAACATCTTTCGATCCCAATCCATAACGGCCTCCAATGATTGACGGACGTATAGAGGCATCGTACATGGCACTTTGCACATCCAACAGCAAGGATTCACCATTGGCGCCTGGTTCTTTGCTGCGGTCTAAAACGGCAATGGCTTGAACCGTTGAGGGAAGTTTTTCCAAAAAGACTGCTAATGGAAAAGGACGATACAAATGAATCGTTAACCCGCCGACCTTTCTTCCTTGTTTAACTAGATGATCAACGGTTTGTTGCACCGTTTGTGCAGAAGAACCCATGGTAACGATTACTTCCTCTGCGTCCTCACAACCATAATAGTCTACTAAATCGTAGTGAGTCCCTCGCAAATCGTTGATTGCCTTCATATACTTTCGAACCGTTTCTGGCAATGCATCATAATGCGCATTGACTGTTTCCCGCTGTTGGAAATGAATATCGGGATTTTGATTGGTGCCGCTGATTGTGGGATGATTCGGATTCATTGCTTTTTCGCGAAAAGCAGCCAACTCCTCTTGGTCTACCAATTGGGCCAGCTCATCGTATTCAAGGACATCAATTTTCTGAATCTCATGACTGGTACGAAAGCCATCAAAGAAATTGAGAAAAGGAATCCCAGTCTCAATTGCAGCTAAGTGAGCCACCGGCGCAAGATCCATGACTTCTTGCACACTGCTTTCAGCCAACATGGCAAATCCTGTTTGACGAGTGGCCATCACATCTGTGTGGTCGCCAAAAATATTTAACGCATTGGTAGTGACTGCACGGCTGGCAACATGAAATACACCCGGCAATCGTTCTCCTGCAATTTTGTACATATTCGGAATCATCAACAACAATCCTTGTGAAGCCGTATAAGTTGTTGTTAACGCACCGGTTTTCAACGAGCCGTGAACCACACCGGCTGCTCCGGCTTCTGATTGCATCTCAACCACCTTCACCGGCTGTCCAAAGATATTTTTTTTACCGCTAGCAGACCATTGATCTACCAATTCCGCCATGGTTGAGCTGGGGGTGATTGGATAGATTGCGGCTAATTCTGTAAAAGCATAAGAAATATAAGCGGCTGCTGTATTTCCGTCCATCGTTTTTTTCTTGCGCATCGATTAAACTTCCTTTATCTTCCATTTTGAACAATTTCACACAATCTATTATAGCGGAAAGATGGCTGGGAATAAATACTTCAAATGAAAATCCCCATGATTTAGTGAAAAAATAAACGATAACTTTTTTTACTTTTTGATGATATTTCACAAATTTTGCCGAATCGTTTCTTCTTTTCCTTCTAGTTAAAATTCTGTTAAACTATAAAAAAGGAGGGAAAAACATGGATATTTCAATTATCAAAGCTGAAAAAACAAATACCACAACTGGGATCAAGATTGGTGCGGATACCGCCCAGCCAATCATTGAGTTCTTAAATCTGCGTTGTCCTTATTGCCGGATGTGGTTTGAAGATTCTCTGCCAATTTTATCCGAAGCCGTTGCGTCCGGAAAAATTCAACGAGTGATCAAACTGCTCGATAAAGAGAAAGAGTCTCTGCAACGAGGTAATGTAATGCACCGTTTTGTTTCAAGGTCTGATCCCGAACAAACAATCGCTGACATAACCAAGATTTTTCAAACACAGGACCAATGGGGCCATTTAAGTCTAGACGAGGTTGCTGATTTTGCACAAAACCAGTTAGGGTTAACTGATTCCCATTCTACCGCTGATGAAATCGTAAACGAAGCTCGCCAAGCGAACATTCAATTTGTACCCACAGTCATCTTTGGAGACCGCATTTTTGATGAATCCATCTCTAGAGATGAGTTGTCACAACTGATCAATAAATAAAAAAAAACTGTGCCCTCCGAAAAAAGAGAACCGCAGCAGAGAACAATCGAATCACCAAGATGATTTGACTAAGCCAGTGCAAAATCATTGCATTGGCTTCGATTCTCTGATGCAGTGTCTTAATAGACGGAGGGCACCGTTTTAGTTAACTGACTTTTTCACGTAAACGATCCGCAAACTCATTGATTTTGCGGATACGATGGTTGATTCCTGACTTGGAGATTGCTCCAGAAGGGATCATCTCCCCTAATTCCTTCAAACTGACTTCTGGGTGTTCCAAACGGAGTTCCGCAATTTCCTGTAATTTTTCCGGTAAGGCTCCCAGCCCTACTCGTTGCTGAATGAATTCAATATTATCGATTTGCTTGGAAGCTGCATCGATGGTCTTATTCATATTGGCCGTCTCACAGTTTACTAAACGATTGACTGAGTTACGCATATCTCGAACGATCCGCACATCTTCAAACTTCAACATCGAATTAGTGGCACCAATCAATGTGAGAAAATCGGCAATTTTTTCTGCTCCTTTTAAATAAGAAATAAACCCATTTCTTCGTTCTAAAGAGCGGGCATTCAGACCGTAATAATTCAACATATCGCAAATATCTTGATTGTGCTCTTCATAGATTGAATAAATTTCCAAATGATAACGGCTGGTTTCCGGATTATTGACGGATCCGGACGCCATAAACGCCCCCCGTAAATAGGAGCGCATTTTTTGAGCATTCCCCATGATTTCATCCGACACGTGACTGTGAAACATCAGACCATCCATAATATCCAAATCCAATAACACTCGTTTCGTGTCTTGTTTTAACCGAACAATATAGACATTGTTCTTTTTCAACTTCATCTTTCTGCGAACCAGTAGTTCACTCCGGACATTGTAATGATCCTTTAAAAGCGAATAGATTCGGCGGGCAATTGCCGCATTCTCCGTTTGAACATTGAGAACAAACTGTTGGTTGTTGATACTCAAGGAGCCGTTCATGCGAATCAAAGCGGCTAATTCAGCTTTTGCATGCTCGCGATGCACTTCTAACGTTGTGAGCTCCTTTTTGACCTCTGCTGCAAAAGACATGACAAGACCTCCTTCTAGATTTTGGCACCGTAGACGATCCGCAGTAATTCATCGATCACTTTGTCTCCATCATGAAAGACACCGCCATCACGTAATTCTAAGAAATCCGCTGAAACCACGCGGCAGCTCTCATCTCGTAGACCTTGGAAATCATGCTTGACTTGAACTAAATATTCATCGTAAATTTCCGGATCCATATAGCCTTCCGGTACTCTCTCTGTATTGACTAATACGGTATCGATAAAGGTTTTTCCTAAATGTTTATGCAACACGCGAACATGATCTGCATCCGTAAAGTGTTCCGTTTCACCTTTTTGTGTCATGATATTGCAAATATAGACAGTCTCCGCTGCTGTTTCCAATAACGCTTGACCGATCTCACTGATCATCAAATTGGGCAAGATGCTGGTAAACAAGCTGCCTGGTCCCAACACGATCATATCAGCTTCCAATATCGATGTGACCACTTTACGCGCTGCTTTAGGTTCATTTTCGTCCTCTTGATTGCGGACAAATACATGATCGATGGTTTTACGGTCTACGGCGATTTTGGATTCCCCCACCGCTTCAGTCCCGTCTTTAAATACGGCATGTAAAATCAATGGCTGATCAGAAGACGGATAGACATGCCCATCGATATGCATGATTTTTGAAAGAATTTGGATTGCTTCATACGTACTGCCGCGCATTTCTGAAATTGCTGCAATGATCAAATTCCCTAAGGCATGGTTTGCCAAAAATTTGTCTTCTTTTTTAAAACGATATTGAAAAATATCATTGTACAGCTGAGGCATATCCGATAAGGCAGCCAAAACGTTTCGCAAATCCCCCGGCGGTGAGATGGAGGAAACGAGATTACGGATTTCACCACTACTGCCGCCATCATCAGCCACCGTCACGATTGCTGTGATATCGACACCTTGGTTCCGTAAGCTCTTTAAAATGACGGGCAAACCAGTGCCTCCACCAATGACAACGATTTTCGGCTTACGAATCCGATAGGTTTTCATTTTCATGAGCGATTCACCGTCTCTTTGCGTTTGTCCTTGTCGCGATGGGTCACATTGACTTTATAGTTTTTTGCTAAAGCTTTACTGATTCGTTCAGATAAAGCAACCGAGCGATGTTGCCCCCCCGTACAGCCGATAGCAACCGTCAAACTGCTTTTTCCTTCTTTGATGTAGCCAGGCATGATTGTCTCTAGCAGTGTTTCAAATTGCTGATAAAATGTCTCTGTTTCTGGAAAAGACATGACATAGTCATAGACAGCTTGCTCTTTTCCGGTTAACGGACGCAATTCAGGGATGTAATGTGGGTTAGGTAAAAATCGCACATCCATCACGATGTCTGCATCGATAGGTAATCCGTACTTGAAGCCAAAGGAAACGACTTCCACTCGAAAGCCATGTTCATGGGAAGAACGAAACTCCTGATTGATTTTTTCCCGCAATTGTCGTGGGGTTAACTTCGTGGTATCGATCACGATATTGGCTTTTGTCTTTAAATCCTCCAGTATCGCTCGTTCTTTGCGAATTCCTTCTGTTACCAAACCATCCATCGCAAGAGGATGGGCTCTTCTTGTCTCTTTGTAACGAGAGACCAATTCGTTGTCGGTGGCGTCTAAAAACAAAATTCGAGTATCGATAAACTGGGTATTTTCGATGTCGATCAGCATACTTTGAATTTCCTCGAAAAATGACCGAGAACGCAAATCAACGACTAAGGCAATTTTTGTTACTTTTCCTGATTCTTTAATCAATTCCCAAAACTTAGGAATCAAACTTGGGGGCATATTATCAATACAAAAATAGCCCATATCCTCAAAACTCTGAATGGCAACGGTTTTCCCCGCTCCACTCATACCAGTAATGATGACTAACTCTAAATTATCTACTTCTGTCATGGTAAAACTCCTTCCTCACTCATCCATAGTATATCATGCCGGGCGTATCATTAAAACACTACCGCATAAAAAAAGCACCAACATGAGAGTTGACTCCCATGTCAATGCCTCGCTCAATTTCGATAAGATAATGCTTTTTCAATTGTTCGATCCACTAAGATCGATTGCGCGTCTACCACTGGATAAGGATTGTTCTCCGTGAATTCTTCCATCAATGATAGCTCGGTACATCCAAGAAGCGCTTTTTCACAACCGATTTTATGCGTTACTTCTTCTAAAATCTCAAAATAAAGTTCTTGATCTAGTGTTGCAGATTCTTTGATGCGGTCATAAATCAATGTAGTGACTTTTTTTTGTAATTCCGGCTCAGGCAAATAGACATCTAAACCATGTGCCCGTAACTCAGCTTCATAAATCCCAGCCTTGATACTACCTTCTGTTCCTAAAAAGGCCACTTTTCCGGTAACCCCTTCTTTTTGCATCGATTTTGCAGCTTCCCGCGGCATATGTAGTAATGGAATCGGTGTTGCTTCTTGTAACCGATCAAAGAAATAATGGGCGGTATTGCAAGTCAATACAATAAAGTTTGGCTGTAAGAGATTCTGTTTCGCGATATCATCAAGTAAATAAGGAACGGGATCCTCTAAATCATTGTTCAATATATAGGCCGTGCGATCCGGCACTGTCGCATGATTGAATAACACATAGTTCAAATAATCTTGGTCTTTATGGGCAACCGTCCGATGGTTCAAGATTCGCACAAAACTTTCTGTCGCCATCGTTCCCATGCCGCCTAAAATACTAAAGAAGTTTTCCATAGACTAGCCTTCTTTCGAATGGAAATGCAATTTAAATCGTTTGTTGTAAAGGTAAAACATTCTTTTTAGTAAGATCCAACGTTTGATCGAAAGATCTTTATCATAAAAAACGGTAGTGCCCCAGCGGTTTTCTGCTAGCAGCTTTTTCGCCCGTTCTTTTTCTTCATTTTCATTGGCATAATCCAAGAAAATATTTTTCGGTACACCTAGCCATAGCTTCGCTGTAGGTGCATCGGCTTTTCCATAGATGGTCTCTTTGAAAGGTGTATTGAATACCAAATCTTCTGTCAAAAATTTAGCAAGATTCAATCCGCTCAATGTGACGAAGAAACTGCTTCTTCCTTGGCGCAGGTTGATCTCAAATAGTTTGTATTGACCATCTCGACTGTCATATTTCAAGTCGAAATTGGCAAAGCCTACGTATTCAATCTGTTTTAAAAATGCCGCAATCATTTGATAGATCTGTTGGTTTTCATCTGGCAAAATAACTACATAATTTCCCACAGCACCAGGGGTTGGGTCTTCTAATAGCGGATGACCCAATGCCATCACCCGGACATTATGGTTTTTATCGACATAGGCGTTCAACACACGCATATTGCTGTCGTCACCTGGGATAAAATCTTGTACGATCATCTCATAATGATAGCCGGTCTGATAGATTCGTTCGACAATCGTATCAAACTCGGCACGATCTTCAATAATAAAGGCTTTTTTGCGTCCTTCAAAATCGACGGATAACCAAGCAACACTGTTGGCAGGTTTCAACGCCACCGGAAACGCAAATGGCAATTCTTGTGTAAAGCGACCATTTTCTAACAGATCAGGTGTCAAAATAAAGGTCTTAGGATACGGTAAGCCAAACTCTTCACACACTTCATAGAAACTCACTTTGTTGATCAATCGCTTCAACAGAGAATAATCATTTGCGATGAATGTGTAATAAGATGCTAATTCTGCTTTATGTTTAGCGAGCAATTCCGCATAACCGTCCCCGCAAGGAATCAACAAATAAGTCATATCAGGATCGTTATAAGTGGTTTTTGCCAAATCAATCAAGGTACTTAAAAAACCAGGATCGTGATCAAATCCTGCCACTTCATTGACTTTGACGATTTTGCTATAGCGGGTCGGGGCAAGCTGTGTCCCTGCATAAGCAATTGATTGGATGCCGTATGCTTCGTGAAAGGCTCTTGCCATACCATAGACATTCATATCACTTCCCAACAAAATAGGAAGGAATTTTTCTGAATTCATAAAACCACTCTCTCTTTTGCATAGATAAATTTAATTGTTAAACTGATTTGCTTTGTTACAACAGACCTATAATACCATAAAGAAAAAAGCAATCAAAGTATGTACCTCTGATTGCTTTTTTTCTTCTTTGAACGGATAGAACTTATAGGTCGTTTATTCTGGTACGAATAGACATTTACCTATTGCTATTTTAACAAATAAACGCTGTATTACAAGAGTTATTTGAGAATTTGCAGAATTATTACAGCAAATATTAAGTTTTACTAAATTCCCCGACAAATCCGTCTTTATGGGCCCTTGATCACAGAACTTTTTTGAGATATTTTCCAGTGTAGCTTTCAGGAACGGCCGCAATCTCCTCAGGTGTACCAGTTGCCAGAATTGTTCCGCCGCCTTCTCCACCTTCAGGACCTAAATCGATCACATGATCTGCTGATTTGATGACATCAAGATTATGCTCGATCACCAGAACCGTATTGCCTGCATCCACAAAACGCTCCAAGACTTTTAATAGCCGGGCAATGTCATCTGTGTGCAAACCTGTGGTAGGTTCATCTAAAATATAGAAGCTTTTTCCATGAGAATTTTTATGGAGTTCACTGGCAAGTTTCATCCGTTGGGCTTCCCCACCAGACAAAGTCGTTGCCGGTTGACCCATGGTGACATACCCCAAACCAACATCCACAATGGTTTGTAATTTTCGATGGATCTTAGGAATATGCTTGAAGAATTCCACCGCATCTTCGACAGTCATATCAAGGATTTCCGCGATATTCTTGCCTTTGTAATGTACTTCTAGAGTTTCTGAATTGTAGCGTTTGCCGTGGCAAACTTCGCAAGGAACATAGACATCAGGCAAGAAATGCATCTCGATTTTAATGATTCCGTCCCCTTTACATGCCTCACAGCGTCCCCCACGAACATTGAAGCTGAAGCGTCCTTTTTTGTATCCCCGCACTTTTGCTTCATTGGTTTTTGCAAACAGGTCGCGAATGTCATCAAAAACACTGGTATATGTCGCAGGATTACTTCGAGGAGTCCGTCCGATAGGACTTTGATCGATATCGATCAATTTTTCAATTGCTTCATAGCCAGTAAGGTTCTTATATTTTCCTGGCTTGTTAGAGTTGCGGTTGATTTTTTGTGCTAAAGCTTTTTTGAGTATTTCATTGACTAATGTCGATTTTCCAGAACCAGATACCCCCGTGACAGCAATGAACTTTCCAAGCGGAAAATCAACGTTGACATTTTTCAAATTATTCTCAGCCGCACCAGTCAAGCGAATGGATTGCCCATTCCCTGTCCGACGTTCTGACGGTGTTGGAATCTCTCGTTTTCCAGAAAGGTATTGTCCGGTTAGCGAATCTTCATTAGCAGCTACTTCCGCAGGTGTCCCTGCTGCAACGATCTCCCCGCCAGCATGGCCCGCTCCTGGACCGACATCAATCAAATAGTCGGCCGCCCGCATGGTGTCTTCATCATGTTCGACCACAATCAATGTATTGCCAAGATCTCTCATTTTTCGTAAGGAATCCAGCAAGCGATCGTTGTCTCTTTGATGAAGTCCGATGGAGGGTTCATCTAAAATGTATAGCACACCAGAAAGATTGGAACCGATCTGGGTGGCTAAACGGATTCGTTGTGCTTCCCCTCCAGAAAGAGTTCCTGAAGCCCGGCTAAGTGTCAGATAATCCAAGCCCACATTACGCAAAAAGCTTAGTCGGTCATCGACTTCTTTGACGATTGGCTTGGCGATCATTGTTTCTTGTTCGGAGAGAGTTAGTTTTTCGACAAATGATAACGCATGATTGATGGCCATCTCACTAAGTTCGCCGATATGCTTGCCGTTGACTTTGACGGATAATGCTTGTGGGTTTAGCCGGTAGCCGTGACAGGTTTTACAAGTCAATTCTGTCATGTAGAGACGCATTTGCTCACGGGTAAAATCACTGTTGGTTTCATGGTAGCGACGTTTGATATTAGGAAGAATTCCTTCAAAAGGCACTTCAACATCCCGTACACCGCCAAAATCATTTTCATAATGAAAATGGAACATTTCGCCATTAGAACCATTCAAAATAATGGCTTGATGTTCTTCTGGCAATTCTTCAAACGGCGTATCCATATCAATATTGAACTCCAAGCAAGCTTGTTCCAGCATTTGTGGATAATATTGCGAACTGATGGGATTCCAAGGAACGATGGCTCCTTCCCGCAACGTTTTGCTAGTATCAGGAATTACTAGATCTGTATCAACTTCCAGTTTTACCCCTAATCCGTCACAATCCGGACAAGCCCCAAAAGGTGCATTGAAAGAAAATAGACGGGGTTCTAACTCGCCTACTGTAAAGCCGCAATAAGGACAAGAATAATGTTCACTAAACAACATTTCTTCTTGACCGATCACATCTACTACCGCGTAGCCATCAGCCAAACGCAATGCAGCTTCAAAAGAATCGAACAATCGTGAACGAATCCCCTCTTTCACAACGATTCGGTCAATCACGATGGCGATATCGTGTTTCTTATTTTTTTCTAGCTCAGGGGCTTCCGAAACATCATAGATTTCGCCATCTACGCGAATCCTTACATACCCTTCCCGTTGGATCATTTCAAAAACTTTTTTGTGCTGGCCTTTCTTTTGGTAAACGATCGGTGCCAACAATTGAATTTTGGTCCGATCTGGCAATGCCAACACTTCGTCCACCATTTGTTCTACAGATTGGCTAGTGATCTCAATATGATCATTTGGACAGATGGGGTGTCCAATACGAGCGTACAACAAACGCAAATAGTCATTGATTTCGGTCACCGTCCCCACAGTTGATCGAGGATTCTTACTCGTTGTTTTCTGATCAATGGAAATCGCTGGACTTAATCCATCGATACTATCCACATCTGGCTTGTCCATCTGACCTAAAAATTGTCGCGCGTAGGCTGACAAGCTTTCCACATACCGTCGCTGTCCTTCTGCATAAAGGGTATCAAACGCCAAGGAGCTCTTTCCTGATCCGGATAAACCGGTCACAACAACCAGTTTATCTCTCGGAATCGTCACGTCAATATTCTTTAAATTATGTGCGCGAGCGCCATGGATTACGATTTTATCATTTGCCATTCTTTTGTCTCCTTTTACTCAGCTGCTTTCAATTCTAAGATCGTGTCTCGTAAAGTAGCTGCAGTTTCAAAGTCTAATGCTTTTGCGGCATCTTTCATTTCTTTTTCCAGTTTCAATAACAGAGTTGCTTTTTCTTCCCGAGTCATCTCTTCATAAGAAGTCGTGGTATACTCGCCGGTTTCTTCAGCAACTTTCGTAATAGCAATCAAATCACGGATTTCCTTGATGATTGTTTTCGGTTCGATGCCATGTTCTTTATTGTAGGCTTCTTGGATCCTGCGACGGCGTTCGGTTTCATCGATGGCCCGTTGCATGGAGTCTGTCATCTTGTCCGCATACATGATGACTTTCCCTTCGGAATTTCGCGCCGCACGCCCAATCGTTTGAACTAACGAACGTTCACTGCGCAAGAAGCCTTCTTTGTCTGCATCTAGGATCGCTACAAGAGAAACTTCCGGAACATCAATTCCTTCTCGAAGCAGATTGATGCCGACTAATACATCAAATTCACCGAGACGTAAATCGCGAATGATCTCGGTCCGTTCTAATGTCTTGATATCGCTGTGAAGGTATTTGACTTTGATTCCCAACTCTTTGAAGTAATCCGTCAGATCCTCCGCCATTTTTTTCGTCAATGTGGTGACAAAGACCCGCTGATCTTTTTCAACTCGTTCATTGATTTCTCCTACAAGGTCATCAATTTGTCCCATGATTGGGCGAACCTCAACAACAGGATCCAATAATCCGGTTGGACGAATGATTTGTTGGATGACGGTATCTGTTTGTTCATGCTCATAAGGTCCCGGCGTGGCTGAAACATAGACGATTTGATTCACATGTTTTTCAAACTCTTCTAAACGCAATGGCCGGTTATCTAAAGCAGAAGGCAAACGGAAGCCATAATCCACCAACATCTGTTTGCGGGCACGGTCGCCATTGTACATGCCACGAATCTGCGGCATCGTTACGTGAGATTCGTCAATCACAATCAAGAAATCATCAGGAAAGAAATCCAGCAAAGTGTAGGGCGGTTCGCCTTCTTTTCGGCCATCCATATGTCTTGAATAGTTTTCGATCCCAGATGTATAGCCCATCTCTCGCAACATTTCGATATCGTAATTGGTTCGCTGTTCTAAACGTTGTGCTTCCAATAGTTTGTTTTCACTTTTTAGAATCGCTAGTCGATCATCCAGTTCCTTTTGGATAGAAGCAATCGCATGTTCCATATGATCTTCATTGGTCACAAAGTGAGTAGCTGGGAAAATCGAAATATGTTCTGTTTCCCCTAAGATTTCCCCGGTCAATGCATCCACTTCCCGAATCCGATCAATCTCATCGCCAAAAAATTCGATACGCAAAGCTCGCTCATCTCGCGAAGCTGGGAAAATTTCAACCACATCTCCTCGAACCCGGAAACGTCCCCGTTGAAAGTCAATGTCATTGCGTTCAAATTGAATATCGATCATTTCTTTCAATAATTGATCCCGAGATTTTTCCATTCCCACTCGCAAGGACACCACTTGTTTGGCATATTCGATCGGCGAACCTAAACCAAAAATGCAAGAAACAGAAGCAACCACGATCACATCGTTGCGTTCCAGCAATGAGCTAGTCGCCGAGTGTCGCAGTTTGTCGATTTCATCGTTGATACTTGAATCTTTTTCGATGTAAGTATCACTGGAAGGGACATACGCTTCTGGTTGATAATAATCATAATAACTGACAAAATATTCGACAGCATTATTAGGAAAGAATTCTTTGAACTCACCATATAATTGGCCAGCCAATGTTTTATTGTGAGCGATGATCAATGTTGGCTTGTTGACCTCTTTGATCAAGTTCGAAACAGTATAGGTTTTCCCTGTCCCTGTTGCCCCTAACAAAATTTGGGCTTTCTTGCCCCCAACGACACCATCGACCAGTTGATGGATAGCTTCTGGCTGATCCCCTGCTGGCTGATATTTTGACACTAATTCAAATTCATGGGAAGTCGTTCTTTCGATCATCTTCATTCCCCCTGTATTTATATTTGCGAAGCGTCGACAAACAAAAAGAAAGCTGACGCTTTTCCATAAAATAGTATACCATAGCGAACATACTTTCGCCATCTTTTGTACTTTCTATTTGATTCCTTTCCCTTTACTTAATATGTAAGATTTTCTAACACTCTATGTCAGAAATAGCGCTGTTTTTTGCAAATTTTGATTGAAAGACTTGTGCGTTTTTGTAAAAATACCTATAATCTAAAAATACGTTAAAATCAAAAGGGGGAATTTTCTTGAAAAGAAAACATATGTTTTATGCACTGTTTTCAATGATTTTTTGCTTCTTCGCTTTCGCGAACAAGCCAGCCAGTGCAGCAGAAACAACGTATAAAATCGGAACAGACCTGACATTTGCTCCTTTCGAATTTCAAAACGAAAAAAATGAGTATGTAGGGATCGACATTGATCTGTTAAATGCCATCGCGAAAGATCAAGGCTTCGCTGTTGATTTGCGCCCATTAGGCTTTGATTCCTCGTTACAAGGCGTCCAATCCAATCAACTTGACGGGATGATCGCGGGAATGAGCATCACCGACGAACGAAAAGAAAATTTTGATTTCTCAGATCCTTACTTCGACAGCGGAATTCAAATGGCTGTGGCAAAGGACAATCAAGATATCAAAACGTATGAAGATTTGAAGGGGAAAACGGTTGGCGCTAAAGTTGGTACGGAAAGTGCTCGTTTTCTAGAGAACAATCAGGAAAAATATGGCTACTCGGTCAAAAACTATGATGATGCCAGCGGACTTTATGGCGCTGTTCGTAACGGAACAGTTGCAGCGATCTTTGATGACTATCCAGTCTTAGGTTATGCCATCAGTAATGGAGAAGACATGAAACTTGTGGGTGAGCCTGAGAAAGGTGCTTCATATGGCTTCGCCGTCAAGAAAGGCCAAAACCAAGAGTTATTGGCTAAATTCAATGCTGGTTTGAAAGAGTTAAAAGCCAGCGGCAAATACGACGAGATCGTTGCTACTTACATTGCTTCATCAGAAAGTACATCAGATAGTGCTTCCGACTCCTCAAGCGAAATGGTCAAAGTAGAACCGAAAAAAGACGTTTATCGAATCGCCAGTGATTCCGCATTTGCTCCTTTTGAGTTTCAAAATGAGGACAATGAATATGTCGGAATCGATGTCGATCTTTTAACAAGAGCTGCTGAAATGCAAGGATTCAATATCAAGTTTAACTTTATCGGTTTCTCGGGCGCGCTTCAAGCGTTAGACGGTAATCAAGCGGATGGCATGATTGCTGGTATGAGTATCAATGATGAACGCAAAAAAGCCTATGACTTCTCTGATTCCTACTTTGAAAGTGGTATTCAAATCGCCGTTAAAGAAGGAAATGACAGTATCAAGTCTTATAAAGATTTAAAAGGAAAAACAGTCGGTGCAAAAGTTGGTACCGAAAGTGCAGATTTCTTGATTGCGAATGAAGACAAATATGGCTATACCATCAAGTATTATGACGCTGCTGATCAACTCTATGCTGCTGTTAGTGGCGGTCAAATCGATGCAATGATGGATGACTATCCAGTTATTGGCTATGCCATCAGTCAAGGGCAAAAATTGAGCACACCGATTGAAAAAGAAGTGGGCGGACAATACGGATTTGCCGTCAAAAAAGGCCAAAATCCTGAATTGATCCAAATGTTCAATGAAGCATTAAAAGAAATGAAACGAACTGGCGAATACGATGAAATCGTTGGTCGTTATATCAAAGACGGGTCAGCTACTGAAAAGAAAGCCGATGAATCAACGATTACCGGTCTAATCAAAAACAATTACAAGGTCTTGTTGAAAGGGTTATGGAATACACTGCTCCTTGCATTGATCTCCTTTGCACTAGCATTGATTATCGGGATCATCTTAGGGCTCTTCAGTGTGGCCCCAATCCGAGCATTACGGATCTTCGCCGGGATTTATGTGGATATCATTCGGGGAATCCCAATGATGGTGCTAGCTTTCTTCATCTTCTTTGGCCTTTCCGATGCGATCGGAATTACCATTCCTGACTTTGCTGCCGGTGTGATTACTTTGACACTAAATGCAAGTGCGTATATCGCAGAGATCGTTCGCGGAGGGATCAAAGCTGTTCCTGTAGGACAAATGGAAGCTTCCAGAAGTTTAGGGTTGACCTATACTCGGACCATGCAAAAGATCGTTTTACCGCAAGCCATCAGAATTATGATTCCATCTTTCGTCAATCAATTCGTCATCTCACTGAAAGATACGACAATCATTTCCGTGATCGGAGTCGTGGAGTTGCTGCAAACAGGAAAGATCATTGTGGCAAGAACCACACAAAGTACCTATGTTTATTTGATTGTCGCAGTTATGTACCTAGTCGTTATCACAGCTTTAACAAAACTTGCTAAAGTTTTAGAAAAGAAGGTGAAGTAAATGAAAGAAAAAATCTTAGTCGAAAATCTTGTAAAAAAATATGGCGATAATACTGTTTTGAATGACATCAATGTGTCGATTCAAGAAGGCGAAGTGGTTTGTGTCATCGGTCCTTCCGGATCAGGTAAATCTACTTTCCTGCGATGTTTAAACCGCTTAGAAGAACCTACCAGCGGAGACATCATCATTGATGGCGCCCACTTAATGGATAAAAATACCAATATCAACGCTGTCCGTCAGCACATTGGTATGGTATTTCAACACTTCAATCTGTTCCCTCACCTTTCCGTGCTGGAGAACATTGTCTTAGCACCTATGGATCTAAAGAAGATGCCGCGCAATGAAGCTGAAACAAAAGCGATTCAACTATTGGATACTGTTGGCTTGGCCGACAAAAAAGACATGTACCCAGATAATCTATCTGGGGGTCAAAAACAACGGGTCGCTATCGCTCGTGCATTAGCCATGAATCCGGATGTCATGCTGTTTGATGAACCTACATCAGCATTGGACCCAGAAATGGTTGGGGATGTTTTGAATGTTATGAAAAAACTGGCCAAACAAGGGATGACGATGGTGATCGTTACTCATGAAATGGGCTTTGCCAAAGAAGTCGCCAACCGTGTCATGTTTATCGACGGTGGAAACTTCCTCGAAGATGGCACCCCAGAACAAATTTTCACTAACCCGAAAAACGAACGGACCAAAGACTTTTTAGACAAAGTCTTGAATATCTAAACAAAATCCGCAGAAAACTTAGTCGTTTTCTGCGGATTTTGTTATTCATCTGACATTTTAGTTTCTCGTTGCTGCTTTTTGTGCTGTGTTTCTGAAGCGATTCGTTTCTGCTTTTCACCAAAATAAACTTTTGTATCGATTGGATTGGCTTTATTGAATCCCCCAGCCCCAGTATTCATCATTTGCCCCCAGCCTTTCAGCGGATCTTTTCCTTGTTTCCGCAATTTAGCGTTCTTTTTACGCAATTCTTGCTTCTTCGTTTCCTTTTTTTCCTGACGTTGCTCCTTTAGCTCCTTAAAAAAACTCATCGTACTCCCTCCTTTGATCAATACAGAAATATACCAATGATTACTAATAACAAAACAACAAAAGGATAAATCAAATCACTGATCCAACGCTTTTCTTTCCAGGCAAGCAAACAAAGACTGATCGTGACCAAAAACAATCCAATCGGGCTAAATACAAAGCTCATCCAGCCAAATGTATTTGTGCTTGCAGGCCAAGAAACAGCGTTTGTATTTGTGCTGATAACTACATTGCTAAATTGAAAAAAAAGAAATCGGTTGACGGAATAAATAAACAAAAACACCAACGAATATCCTTTTACAAACCAACGTAAAACTCTGCTATAGGGAATTTTTTTCATCAATCCTCATTCTCCTTCCGTGACCACATCTTGGATCATGATATCTGAGAGTTGTTGCAACTGAACTCTCATGACCAGTGAACGGTTCTCTGTTAACCACTGGGCTAATTCAGCACAAGACCCCGATACATGAACGGCACTTACCTTGACACCATTGTCTTTGACGTAGTCCAGGATGTCGCCAAAGTCGTATAAATAGATTTGATCGGTTAAATTATTGGTGAAATGGAGATTATCTTGCCGATCCCAACCTAAATTTCCAAAATCTTTGTAATGCTTTTCCAAAAAGACGAGTCCTTGCGTGACGCTTTCTGTTACTTGCTGATCATAATCATTGCTGATTGTCTGACGAACCATTTCATCCGAATAACCAAAAATATTGCCTGAGCGGTAGTCAATGCTATAGTGCTGGACAAATAAATCAGCCAGTTTTTCCCGGAGTTCACTAGGAATTTGGGCATTTTTTAACGTAATAGAAATTTCAGCCTGTTTGTACTCACCAAGTGAACGCAAATAGTCGAGAAAAGAATCATAGGTTAAAACACTATTGCCCGGTTCATAAATTGTCGTCGAAGGCGCAAATGCGGTCAATGTGTCGCTGGAAACCGTTGTATTCATGACTTGATTGAATAGATAGCGTTCTTCAACTGTATAAGCAACCCGTTTTTGATTTCCTAAACGGGAAATAACTGGATAAACTTCCTCTTTCCCTAAAAAGCCAAGCTGTGCTTGTCGATCAATCGGATCATAATGAAGGTTTCTCTGTCCCATTTCGTACCAATAATAGCGGTACTTTTCTAAGGTATCATCTTTCAATGAGTCTTCTTGATATCCGGCATTAAATGCTGATGGAATCGATTGATACTCCTCACGATCATCTCCCGTTGCCCGATAATAGGCTAACGGCAAAAAGTAGCTTAAAACAATCCCTACTAGTCCCCAAAAAAACACACTATAAACCACTTGCAGCAGCATACTTTTCTTTGTACGATTCACTGATTTCTGTAATTGCTGGTATTGCTTTTTATCCATTTAACCACCTGCTTTTTACTTGTTTTCTTGCTTGAAAGACACGAGATTTGACAGTGCTTACTGATAGATCAAGAATTTCCGCAATTTCTTGATAACTATAGCCACGAATCACCAATATCAAAGGATGCCTGAATTTGCCTGGCAATTGGTTTACTTTGCGAAGTGCTTCTTCTCTCATAAGAGGATCTTGTGGCTCTGCAGAAATCGCTTGCATCAAAGTGTCGACTTCTTCCGCGATCAAAAGAAATCGCTTACGACGATAAAAATCATACAATGTAAACTTGGCAATCGTAAAGAGCCATCGTTCAAAGTCTTCCGGTTGGGTTTTCGGTAGTGCTAAGAATACTTTGATAAATACATCCTGTGTTAAATCCTCTGCTTGGTACTCATCCACCACCCTTTTTTGAAAGTAGCGCTGAATTTTCTCATAATATTTCTGATAGATTTCCTCCAACACGCTCCCTCCTTACTTATATAGACGGGCGAAGACCAAGAAAGTTGCAAAAAAATAGTAAAGTAAGAATAGTATATCACTGTCGCTGACGCATTGAGAAGATTCTTTCTACACAATAAAATAAAATAAAAAAGCTATAAACCACACGGAAACGTTTCGTGTGACTTACAGCTTTTTCAGAAAGGATCTACGCAAAGACTGTTGACCAGTTGTCTCGTTCAGCTAAAAACTCCCTCGCCAATTGTTGGGCGCCTTCTAAGGTGTGGTTAGCAGCCCAGCCGCATTGAACTTCATTACTAGCTGGAACTTCCGTTGCTTTCAACACATCCTCCATCGTTTTTTCTAACACGGCTAAAATTTCATCATAATCCTCATGATTTAAAACCGTTAAATAAAAGCCAGTTTGGCAGCCCATCGGTGACCAATCAACAATATAGTCGGCATGATTACGAATCAATTCTGCGGTCAAATGCTCCAACGAATGGAGACTGGCCATCTCCATATGTGCTTGATTTGGTTGTTTTAACCGAACATCATATTTGATAATCGTGTCCTTTGTCCCTTGTTTTTTGTCTGCGACCCGTACATAGGGTGCTTTGACTTTCGTGTGATCTAGATTAAAGCTTTCCACGTTCATTTTCATTCTTTTTCTCCTCTCGCTTCGACGAGCCAAACAAAAGCATTGATTTGCTTAAAGCGAATGCTAAAGCCATTGGCTCGAAAATAGGCTTCAATATCTGGTATCAAGGGGTAGTATTCTCGTTGCAGATCCGCTGCCAATCGTAAGTGATTGGCTTTGACAGCTTGTCTTAGGATACTTTCTTTATGATTGGCGGACAAGAACATCGTATCTCCCAGAATGACTTTTCCGCCTTCAGGAAGCAGTGCTCTGTATTTCTTGATCACTCGCAGTTTCTCTGTTTCATTCAAGTGATGAAAGACATAACTAGAAACGATCGTATCAATCGGAAAATCATTCTGAGGAAATCGTTCCATGTCCCCATCCACAAAAGTTACCTGTGATAACTCCGGCTTTGCCTCAGCTACTTTTCGCATCGCAGCCGATGGCTCAACTGCAAAAACTTTTTTATTTCTGCGGATCAACTCTAACGTCAAATTACCTGTACCACTACCAAATTCTATCACAGAATCTCCTGCTTTTTCAGCAATATCTGCTAACAATTCTGAATAGTGAAGAAAAACCTCCCGATATTCTTCATCTTTCCCTTTGACTGTCTCGTCATATTCTTCGGCCCACTCAGAAAAAATCGGAATGAATTCACGACCCATTTTAGCTCACCCTTTCCAACGCTTGCTTCAAATCACGCCATAAATCGGCAGCGTCTTCAATACCAATAGATAAACGAATCAAGCCATCTTTGATCCCCGCTTTTTCTCTGATTGAAGATGGGATCGAAGCATGGGTCATGATGGCAGGGACTTCGACCAAACTTTCAACGCCACCCAGACTTTCAGCTAGCGTAAAAAGAGTGAGGGATTCAACAAAATTAGCGACTTGTTTTTCCGCCTTCAATTCAAATGAAATCATCCCACTAAAACCAGACATTTGTTTTTTGGCGATTTCATACCCCTTATGGCTTGGTAGCCCCGGATAATAGACGTTAGCTACAGCCCCATGTTCTTGAAGCAACCTAGCGATTTTTAGGGCATTGGCTTGATGGGCTTCCATTCGTAAAGCCAATGTTTTGATACTTCGCTGCACTAGCCAGCTGTCATGAGGGCCTAATACACCGCCTATAGCATTTTGGAGAAATCCGATTTGCTCTGCCAGTTCCGGTTGATTGGTTACGACTAAACCTGCAACAACATCACTATGTCCTCCCAGATATTTCGTTGCACTATGAATGACAATATCCGCACCTAATGCCAGTGGACGCTGAAAGTAAGGTGTGGCAAATGTATTATCAACGATGGTCAAGAGATCCTTTTTCTTGGCGATCGCGGCAACTTCTTGAATATCTGTGATTTTTAACAATGGATTGGTAGGTGTCTCTAGAAAGATTCCTCTAGTTTCTGGCCGAATTGCTGCTGCAATCCTCTGAATGGCTTGGGGACCATCTGTTTTGATCAAAGTATAGGTTAGTCCATTTTTTTTGAAGATTTGCTGAAGCAGCCGAAAGGTGCCTCCGTAGACATCATCTCCCAACAAAATGTGATCCCCTGACTGAAATAAAGAAAAAATAGTATGGGTAGCTGCTAAACCCGAGGCAAAAGCAAATCCCCTTACGCCTTCCTCCAGTTCAGCAATCAGTTCTTCTAAAGCAAAACGAGTAGGGTTTCCCGAACGAGAATACTCATATTGTTTTGGCTGCCCAACAGCTAATTGTTTATAGGTAGATGTTTGATAGATGGGGACACTCACAGCCCCTGTTTCTTGATCTTGACTGATCCCACCGTGAATCAATTTTGTGCGAAATTCCATGATGATGCCTCCTTTAGTTGACCATAAATATTTTTTGACAAGTAGCGATCTCCACCATCAGGAAAAATGGTGACGATCTTGCTTCCCTTTGGCAGTCGCTTGCTTTCTCGGATAGTAGCCGCAAATGCTGCACCACTGGAACTGCCTACCAGTAGACCGTAACGAGCTGCCAACAACCGGGTATAATAAAATCCCTCTGAATCACTGATAGTTTCAATGCCGTCTAGCATAAGATTCTTAAAAAAGACTGGCCTCTTTTCAACGCCTATCCCCTCGATCGCATGTTCGTGGGCAGGCCCACCATTCAAAGTAGAGCCCTCAGGTTCCACAGCAATCAAACGTATCGTAGAATCGATCGACTTTAAATATGCGCCTGTCCCGGCGAAAGTCCCGCCACTTCCCACTCCTGCGACAAAACTGGTAATTTTTCCAGGAATTTCTTGAGCAATTTCAGGGCCTAGTGTTCGATAATATGCAGCCGGATTTTGCTGGTTTTCAAACTGGAGGGGCAAAAAAGAGTTTGGCAATTGGGCAGCAAGCAATTTTGCTTTCTCAATTGCTCCTTGCATCCCTTCAAGACCAGGCGAGTGAATGATTCGTGCTCCTAAAGCTTTGATCAGTTGTTGCTTTTCTTGACTGAATGTATCTGGGATCACAAAAATCATCTCTAATCCGTATGCCAAGCCAGCTAAAGCTAGCCCGATCCCAGTATTGCCGGCGGTAGGTTCAATCACTGTGGTATCTTTTGTGATTCGTCCGGCAGCAATTCCTTTGGTAATCAAATGATGCCCTAAGCGATCTTTGACACTTCCTCCTGGATTTAAGTATTCTAATTTTGCATAAATTCGGCTTTGATCTTGTCCCCCGTAATCAGTAGCTGAAAACTGAAAAATCGGCGTCTTGCCAATTAGTTCTTTGATATCTGATACAATCATGGTCAACCCTCTTTTCAATGAAATTATTGGTAGCAGTCCGCTAAAGTGCTGCAGCAAATCAGAGAAACTGCGTTTTATCACTGTTTTTTTGGTGATCACCCGCTCAAAAAGCATCATCTGTGCTCATCTGCCGATCCTTACCAGGAAAATTTAAGCAAACAAAAAGAGGCACTGACTATTCAATCAGTACCTCTTAGAGAATGACTCTAAGACCCTTCCTTGATGAAAAAGACCCTTAGAGTGATTTATCCAGATGAAGGAACGATTAATAGGCATGACAAATCTGTATGCTGCTTTTTAGCACCATACAACAACAACATTCCAATGCAAAGTTGTTGTTTGTCATGTCTACGTTCCCTCCTTTTTAAGCTTGTAAACAAAATAGCACGGGAAAAAATAGAAGTCAATCTTTTTTTCTTTGTGAAAAATTTTGGGTGACATATGCATCGACAGCCTTAAACGCCTTTGCTACCTCTTCTGCTGTGATCGTAAATGGCATTCGATGAATCGTTTCATTTGGAATAGTCGCTTGGACACCGATCGCTAGTAATTCCTGATCGCTGAGGGTAGCCATCCGCATTTCAGCTAGCGTTGTCGGTAATCCCAATGCTTGATATAGCGTAATATAGCGATCCAATTCCTGGGTATCTTCTTCAAGCAGCAATTGCATCAATGTCGTATAGGCAATTTTTTCGCCGTGGGAAAGTTGATGCAATGTTCCAGTGATGGCTGTCAAGCCATTATGGATCGCATGGGCTGCTGCTAGTCCGCCACTTTCAAAGCCCAGTCCGCTCAAGAGAGTATTTGCTTCGACAACTTGATCGAAGGCATCCGTCACTTGTTGCTGTTGATTGTCTTGATACGCTGCCAATCCATTGGCAAACAGCACTGCTTCGCACTTTTCAGCAATCGCCAAAGCAGCTAAAGTCGGTCGTCCGCCCACGAGATTCTGAGCGCCACTTTTAGCCACTGCTCTAGCTTCAACATATGTCGCCAATCCATCTGCGATACCAAAAGTTAATAATTTTGCAGGTGCTTTGACTATTAGAGCGGTATCAACCAAGACCAACTCTGGATTCTTGGGATAAAAATGATACTGTTCAAATTTTCCTTCCGCTGAATAAAGAACCGAAATGGAAGAAGTCGGGGCGTCAGTCGAGGCAACTGAAGGGACAACTGCAATCGCTACCTTTAACAAATGAGCCACTGCTTTACCGGTATCAATCACCTTTCCACCACCAAGCGCAACTACTGCTTCGATTCCTGCACTTTCCTCTTTGACGATTCGCGTGATTTCTTCCTGTGAAGATTCGCCACTGAAATTGACACTAACTAGGACTCCCTGGTGGGCTAAATCCTCCGCTAGTTCTTGACCAGCGATCTTCCAGACAAAAGGATCCGTAAGCAGCAACAATTTGCTTCCTAGCGAAACGATATGATGCAATCCGTTTTTTAATAAGTTTTCTCCTTGGATATACCGTTGCGGACTGACAAATATTTTTTCCACGAAATCTCCTTCTTTCGATCTTTTTATTGTGAATAAAATCACAAGTATCAGTAAAAAAGAACGAGTCTCCGACAGAAGGAACAACTGGAATTTCCGCAGGCGAGGTACTCCTTTCCCCTGCACTCTCAAAGGGAGATACAAAGCCGAGAAATACTAGCCGCCTACGGATAATCAATTGAAAAACTTATGTCAAAGACCCATCATTCTTTATTTTTTCTTGCCACCAAAGGCATCTTTCATTTTGTCAAAAAAACCTTCGGGTTGTTGCTCAGTCGTTACATGACCACTAGCTTTTGCATAGGCCCGTAACGCTTCTTTTTGTTCTTCGTTCAAATTCTTCGGTGTGATCAACTTGACTTTGACTTGTTGGTCGCCATTGCCATTGCCCCGTAATTTCGGAGCACCTTTGCCTCTTAGACGGAAGTTCGTGCCAGTTTGAGTACCAGCCGGAATCTTCAATTTGACATTTCCATGAACAGTCGGAACATTGACCTCGTCACCTAAAGCGGCTTGAACAAAGTTCAGTGGTAATTCGTAATAAATCTCGGAGCCATCACGGTCAAAGATGTCACTTTCCTCAACACGGAAAACGACATATAGATCGCCGTAAGGTCCACCGTTGCTGCCGGCTTCTCCTTGGCCGGATAAGCGCATTTGTTGGCCATCTTCCACACCAGCAGGTACATTGACTTTCACACTGTGTTTTTTCTTTTCATGACCTGTTCCATGACAAGTTGTACAAGGTTCTTTGATTTCTTTCCCTGTACCGTGACATACATCACAGGTTTGACGACTCATGACACGACCAAGGGGTGTTTGACGTTCCACATTGATCGTACCTGAGCCATGACATTTATGACAGGTCTCAGGTTGCGTGCCGGGTTTTGCCCCATTCCCGCCACAGGTATGACAGGTTTCTTCGCGGTTATACTGGATATTTTTTTCCACACCAAAAATCGCTTCTTCGAAAGAAAGATCGACAGCATATTGCAAGTCAGCTCCTTGTCGCGGAGCATTCGGATTCGCTGTTCTGCCACCGCCACCGAAGAAAGATTCAAAGATGTCTTCAAAACCACCAAAACCGCCGCCGGAGAATCCTCCACCGTTAAAGCCGCCAAAGCCGCCGCCATAACCACCACCGTAGTTTGGATCTGTTCCAGCGTGGCCATACTGATCATAGGCAGCGCGTTTTTGAGGATCGCTCAGTATTTCGTATGCTTCAGAAATTTCTTTGAATTTTGCTTCTGCATCAGGTTCTTTATTGATGTCTGGATGATACTTTTTGGAAAGCTTCCGATATGCTTTTTTTATTTCGTCATCCGAAGCCCCTTTTTGTAGACCTAAGACCTCATAATAATCTCTTTTGTCTGCCATTGGCTTCCCTCCACTATTTTCTTGCGTCCCTCGTATTTTAGCATATAATTTGCTTCAGAAAAATACGTTTCAGAAATTCATAAGAAAAAGCCAAAGTGGTGACTTTGGCTTTTTCACAAACAGCGATTATTTATCGTCGCCGTCTACTTCTTCAAAATCGGCGTCTACCACATCGTCTGCGCCGCCTTGTGCAGCTTCTGGATTTTCTTGTGCTTGTTGTTGTGCAGCTTGTTCATACAACTTGACTGTCAAGTTTTGTACGATTTCATTCAATGCATCGCGTTTTGTTTTCATTTCTTCGATATTGTTTGCATCGACAGCAGCTTTCAACTCATCACGAGCTTCTTCCGCTTTCTTCACTTCATCAGCATCTACTTTGCCTTCAAGTTCTTTCAATGTTTTGTCAACAGTGAAGAGTAATGCGTCGACATCATTACGTAAATCAACTTCTTCTTTACGTTGTTTGTCTGCTTCCGCATTTGCTTCGGCATCTTTAACCATCCGTTCAATTTCTTCATCGGTTAAACCTGAAGAAGATTTGATGGTGATTTTTTGTTCTTTTTGAGTTCCCAAATCTTTGGCAGAAACATTTACGATACCATTTTTATCGATATCGAATGTTACTTCGATTTGTGGGATTCCTCGAGGTGCTGGTGGAATCTCCGTTAATTGGAATCTTCCTAATGTCTTGTTGTCAGCAGCCATTGGACGTTCACCTTGTAGGACATGGATGTCTACAGCAGGTTGATTGTCTGCAGCTGTTGAGAAGACTTGTGATTTGCTTGTTGGGATCGTTGTGTTACGGTCGATCAATTTCGTAAACACGCCGCCCATGGTTTCGATACCTAATGATAATGGTGTAACGTCAAGTAAGACAACGTCTTTGACATCACCAGTGATCACGCCACCTTGGATTGCTGCACCCATAGCTACTACTTCATCTGGGTTCACTGATTTGTTTGGTTCTTTGTTGGTTTCTTTACGTACTGCTTCGACAACTGCAGGAATCCGTGTTGAACCACCAACCAAGATAACTTCGTCGATTTCTGATTGTGAAAGGCCAGCATCTTTCAATGCTTGACGTACAGGGATTTTTGTCCGTTCCACTAAATCAGCAGTCAATTCATCAAATTTTGCACGAGTTAAAGTCATTTCCAAGTGCAATGGACCTGCATCGCCAGCAGTGATAAATGGCAAGCTGATTTGTGTGCTTGTTACACCAGAAAGATCTTTTTTCGCTTTTTCAGCAGCATCTTTTAGACGTTGCAATGCCATTTTGTCTTTGCCTAAGTCGATGCCATTTTCTTTTTTGAATTCAGCAACCATGTGATCGATGATTTTGTTATCAAAGTCATCTCCACCTAGATTGTTATCTCCGGCAGTAGACAATACATCGAAGACACCATCGCCTAGTTCAAGGATCGATACGTCAAATGTACCACCACCAAGGTCAAACACTAAGATTTTTTCGTCTTTATCTGTTTTATCTAATCCATAAGCCAATGCTGCAGCTGTTGGTTCATTGACGATCCGTTCTACTTCTAAACCGGCAATTTTACCAGCATCTTTCGTTGCTTGACGTTGTGCATCATTGAAGTAAGCAGGAACAGTGATAACTGCTTTGTCTACTTTTTCGCCTAGATAATCTTCCGCAAATCCTTTGATGTATTGTAGGACCATTGCAGAGATTTCTTGAGGCGTATATGATTTTCCTTCAACTTCTACTTTGTAGCCAGCTTCGCCCATGTGGCGTTTGATTGATGAAATCGTATGTGGGTTTGTAACTGCTTGACGTTTTGCAACTTCCCCTACTTGGATCTCGCCGTTTTTAAATGAAACAACAGATGGTGTTGTACGATTTCCTTCTGGATTTGTAATGATTTTTGCTTCGCCGCCTTCAAGAACAGCAACAGCTGAGTTAGTTGTACCTAAGTCAATACCGATAATTTTACTCATAAGTAATACGCTCCTTTTCCTTCATCGTCTTTTTATTTATTGTGCTACGATAACCATACTAGCACGTAAGACACGATCATGTAGCTTATAGCCTTTTTGCAAGACTGTCACGATCGTATCTGCAGGCACATCTTCTGTGGCAGGCACGGTTTGTACCGCTTGGTGAAGATTTGGATCAAAAGGTTCTCCTTCAGCAGGGATTTCTTCAATTCCTTCTTCTTTCAACGCTTGACGTAAACTTTCTAGAACCATTTCGACACCTTTTTTCAAGTTAGCCGCTTGGTCTTTGTCCACATCTGCTGCCATCGCCCGTTCCAAGTTATCGATCGCCGGCAATAGTTTTTTGCCTAAATCTTGTGAACGATACTTCTGCAACAACTCGCGTTCATTACGGTTTCTAGCTGTAATATTAGCGATTTCCGCTCGTGCTCGCAGAAATTGGTCTTCTAATTCATTGTTTTTTTCTTTTAAGAGATCGATTTCGCTTTTTTCTACTTCTGCTTCTGATAGACCAGCATCATCGATCGCTTCTTCTGACGGTTCTGTCAGAGGTTCTTCAGTTGTTTCTAAATCTTTTTCTAACTGTTCTTCTTTTTCTGACACTTGCTTACCATCCCTTCTATAATTCACTTATTTGATCATTCACTGCTTGCATCTAGTGTGCGATAGTAATCAGCCAATGTCATTGCTAACTCTCTTCGAAAGGCATCCATCAGTCCAAACATTCGTGAATAAGGCATACTGGAAGGACCTAATAACGCAATCGTTCCTTGACCATGACCTTCAATGTCATAGCTCGCCTGAATCAAACTCATATTTTGAAGTAACTCGTTCCCGAGTTCCTGACCGATTCGGATTTGAATCGCTGAATCTCTTGGTGCCAACAATTGCGTAAGTTCCTCTGCATTTTTCATGAAAGAGTACATCGATTTGAATTGACGCACATCTTGACTTGCTTCAAAATCCAACAGATTCATTCGTCCGCCAACATAAACTTTCTCTTCAAAGAGATGACTCAGCATATCATCGAATAAATCAATGATTCCTTCTGTCGTTTGAAAATACTTGTGCAAAATCATCGGAATCTCTGTTCGCAATCGATGATAGACCGTCATGAGGGGTTCCCCCACTAATTTTTCATTGATGATCCGAACCATCTTTTCTAAATCGCTACTATCCATCGATGAAGGTAATGAGAAAACTTGATTTTCAACATTGCCTTTATCCGTAACAATGATCGCAATGATTTGCCGCGCATTCAAAGGAACGATCCGAAAGCCAGTCAATTTCCGTTCTTTTACATCCGGTCCAAGGGACAATGCAGTATAGCTAGTAAGATTGGACAAGATCGTCGCAGATTGCTTAATAATTTCGTTGATCTCATGAAACTCTTTCCCAAAGGAATGGCGAATCGCTTTGATCTCATTTTGATTGACTTTTGATGGTTTTAATAAGTGATCAACATAATAGCGGTAACCAGCCATTGAAGGAACACGTCCAGAAGAGGAATGTGTCTTCAATAAGAGACCCGCTTCTTCTAAGGCCTTCATCTCATTGCGGATGGTAGCCGAACTTGCTTCAACCCCATCCTCCATCAATCGTTTGGAGCCCGTAGGCTGACCAGTATCCGTATAATTTTGGATGATGAGGTGTAAAATAGTTTGTTGTCGTTGTGTCAACATCTTATCCACTCCTCCGTTAGCACTCTTTCTCATTAAGTGCTAACACGATTATTAATATACCATATTTCTTACGAATGTCAAGAATTTGACACACATTTTTAGCACTCTTATATGGAGAGTGCTAATCGCCCATTTTTATCGGTGAAAAACAAAAAGCTGTGACAAAAGTCTTGTCACAGCGCCTTGCTAGAACAACTAATCAGCAGTATTCCCTTCGCTATCAAACCAAAATGTCATGAAAAACAAGAAATAATTTCTGGAAATCTTCGCTTATTTCTTGAAGCGCATCACTTCTATCACAGACACACTTTCGATAACCGTTCATTCACTCAATAAAAATTTTTCAAAGACATCATTGCCGATAAACATTCCTGCTTTTGTTAAATACACACGCTCTTCTTCTGAAACAAGCCAGCCTTTTTGCGCAAGCTGATTGACGACATCACCATAGATGGAATCAAAGGAACAAGCAAATTTTTCTGCAAAAATAGCTTTTGATACACCTTGTTTTTTTCGTAACCCAAGAAACATTTCTTCTTCCATTTGGTTGCTGGTCGTTAACGACTCTGTTTCATGGATCGGCAGCTGTCCTTCCCTCAACGGACGCAGATAGTGCTGGATCGGTCCAAAGTTTTTGTATCTCGTCTGTCCGATATAACCACTCGCTCCTGCGCCAAAGCCGTAATAGTGTTCATTATTCCAATAAACAAGATTGTGCTGAGACTCATAACCTGGCCGGGCAAAGTTGCTGATTTCATATTGCGACAAGCCAGCTTTAGCCATGGCAGTGATTGCTTCTTCAAACATCTGCGTCTCAGATTCTTGAGAAGGCAGTTCCATTTTTCCTTGCCTTACCCAATTCATGAACATTGTTTTATTCTCTAAAATCAGCGAATACATAGCATAGTGAGGCAACCCTAAGTCGATAGCACGTGTCAATGTATCCCGAAAACTTTCCATCGTTTGTCCAGGTAACGCATAAATCAGATCGATCGTAATATTTTGAAAATCATGTTTATCCAACAAACGGATCGTTTGATAGACATCCTCTGCCGTGTGTTTGCGGCCAATTTTCTTCAACAAGCGGTTATCAAAAGTCTGCACCCCCATAGACAACCGATCAATGCCCAGATTTTTCAAGACCAGCAGTTTATCCTCGGTTAAATCTCCGGGATTTGCCTCTACCGTAAATTCTTTGGTTGTTTGGGTAGGCAGCAATTCATGCACGCCCGTAATCAGACGATCTAGCTGTGCAGCGGAAAGAGAAGTTGGCGTTCCGCCACCAATATAAATCGTTTCACAAGTAGTGATCGGCTGCTTGCTTACCGTCAATTCGATTTCTTTCAGCAAACAGTCGATGTATTCATCTACCGGTTGCCCTTCTAAAAAAACTTTATTAAAGTCACAGTAATAGCAGATATGTTCACAGAATGGAATGTGAATATAGGCAGAAGTACTGGTGGGAAGTGTATTGATTGGAATCTTATTCATGGTTTGCATTTTTTTATTCCTTTCAGAGATCAAATCAACGTTCAACTGCATAAATACGACTCGCAGCAAATGAACCTGATCCGAGGTATATCCGCTCCCCATTCTATCATAAGTAAGATTATCTCGAAACGCCTCTGCTTTAAAAGCAGTTAGAAGCAGATCTCACTGCTATCCGTTAATAAGAATACAATCGCATGCGCAAAATTTTAAAATCTTCACCGATAAATGGAAAATAGGCTTCATCCCCATTCAGGCGACGATTTGTCCGCCATTGCCCATCTTGTAGAATCCCCTCTTCTAAAGAAAGGATACCTACGGGATTAGAACCCTGCTGCGCTTGCAGATCCAATGCGAAATTAGCACCGGTGATATAGTAATATTCTTTGTGTTTAATGATCAGACCTGCGGAATTGATCATTTTGTCTCGAGAAAATAATTTGATTACCCAGCGATCCTGCCCATTTTCATACACAATTTGGTTCTGAGACCCTTCTTTTTTAAATGAAAAGATCTGAGCTTCCTGATCTTGCAACACTGGCTCAAGAGCAGCAATGATTCGATACCCTTGGTTTAAATGAGGCAGTGTACCGGAAGAATCAAAGGCGTCTTTTGCTAAACCTAACTGGGATAAAAAGCGGTAATCCTGACTAGTATCATCCGTTAGAAGATCTTCGATACCAAAAGGTGAATAGCCGATTGCTCCTTGACCAAAAGCATAAAATAGATTCGAAATATATCTTTTGTCAATTCGGGTTTCCGGAATCAACAACGGCTGATCATTCCCATATTCCGCGATGATCGGTTTGATTTCTTCTTCGTAAATATCTGGTGCAATAAAATCCAACTGCGAGGCAATAACTTTCCAAATTTGCCAAGTGGTGGATACAGCGCCACCACTGGGATATTCTCCCGGCTGTCTGTCTGGCTTTTTGAGCCATACATTCGTAAATAACGGCAACGCTAAACGTTTTCTTGCAATTTTTGCATAGTCTTGGATTGCTGCGGCATAATGATAGGCCATAAACACTTCATCTCCAGAGGGGACTTCTGACCATTGTTTAGCTCCGGGATAGAGGTTTCTGATTTCTTGCGGCAACGCCATCTGATAGACTTTTTCTGCTGCTGACGAATGATCACGACTAGTGCCAAGACTACCAATCTCGTTTTCAATCTGCACCATTCTGATGGAGGCCCGCAAAGGATGACTTCCCAAATAGTCGCAGATGGCGGCAAAGGCTGATTGAGCCTGTGCTATCACATCTTGACATAGCGGACTATAACTATTCATCTTGTTTCCGGCGCTATCCTCTATGCGAAAATATTTGGGATCCGTTTTGATCCATTCAGGAACATACGTGGATAAACCATTCTTCCAAAGGCCAAACCACAAAAAAATCACATCGATTTTCTTCTCAGCGGCATTTTCTAAATGGGAATCAATTAATGAAAAATCAAATTGATTAGGCTCTGGTTCGATCAGCTCCCAATAAATAGGTATCAAAAGGGTATTGATTGCGACTTTGTCAATCTTATCCCATACTTTTTCCTCCATGTAAGTGATAGATGAAGCAGTGGAATTATGGACTTCTCCTCCTAATATCAATTTTTGAGAATGCTGTCGTTGTTTCATCATTGTCCTCCTCTTTCTTCTCAGACAGATAGTCAAGTGTTGATCGACTATCCCTCCCATGTAGTTGCGTAATTGCAAACGTTTTTAGTCGTAATTCTATTATAGG
>NZ_JALAHI010000001.1 GCF_022711995.1 Enterococcus sp. | reverse complement strand
TTGACAGCTTCAACTTTTCGGTGACGTTCACTTCCGATGTAGCGATCACGGTATACTTGGTTTTTCCTTCTTTCGTATAGGTCTTGGCGATGTTCAATTCTCGCATATCTCTGGAGATGGTGGCTTGTGTGGAACGAACTCCTTGTTCATTCAACAAGCGCATCAAATCTTCTTGGGTCTCCACTTCTTGGTTAAGGATCAAACGTTTGATAATTGCTTGACGCTGGTTTTTTTTCAAAATGATCACCTGCTATCCAATGCACCTTAGGACAGACACTCCCACAAGAGCTTTTTGTCCGTCTGATTGCTAGCTCTGCTAGAAAGAACAAGGAATCGGATCCCAAAGAACTGCTAACTCACAGTTATCTGGGAATCGAATCCTGTTCTTTTGATTGGCACTGTCCTGGGCATTTACTATTCATCTATTTGGAAAAATGATTCATCGATAAAAATCAATTCTTTATATTGGTAGGAGATTTTTTTCTGTTTGATCAATTCTTTCAATACTTGACTGACGGTCTCTCTCGTCGTGCCGCTAAACTTTGAGAGATCGTTGATCATGATCGGATAAGGAATATACCAAGACTCATCCAGCTTGCCATGCTTTTTCATCAGGATCGCTAATGTATTGACTACCCGATCATGGGCACTGGAAGTGATACAGTATTGCATTCTGGTCACTTGCTGCTCCATAACTTGGCTTTGTTTCTTAACGATCATTTTCAACAATTCTCGATCGGCGACCATCAATTGTTCCAAAACAGCAGTTGCCACATACGCGACTTCGATCTCTGTCACCGCAATGGCAGAAAAGTCATAACACGCTGCTTCAAAAAGGCCATTCACCGGAAACAGTTCCCCTTCGCTGATGAAATCCGTATAAAAGAAAGAATCAGTTGGATCATTTTTCTCGATACGAATCAATCCGCTGCACAGAACAAAAATACGATCACGCAAATCTCCATCATTGAATAAAATCTGCCCTTTGGGAAAAGTACGGTAATACATATTTTCTTCCAATCGTTCCCTGTTTTCTTGCGTCAGCACTTTTAGACACTCAAACTTGTCTACGTATTCTCGCATGTTTTCACTAATATCCATCACTCCAATACTTTGTTTGCCAGTTAATCAGAAATGATTCGGGTTCCTGTTTGATGGTCAAAATCAGCTAAGTCTTCCAAAGAGGTGATGATCGCAACATTGTTTTTGCTGACCTTCACAAAGTCCATCGCTGCTTGAACTTTTGGCAACATACTTCCTGGCGCAAAGTGACCTTCTTGAATGTAGTGTTCCAGTTCTGTCAAATTGACTTGGTCTAACCATTGCTCATTGTCTTTTCCATAGTTTAACGCAATTTTAGAGACACCTGTTAAAATAATCAACTCTTCTGCTTTCAAAACTTCTGCCAATTTTTCTGAAGCAAAATCTTTATCGATCACAGCCTCGACCCCTTGACCGGATTCAGTGACCGGGATCCCTCCGCCCCCTGCACAAATCACAATGAAATCGTTGTCGACTAATGTACGAATGCTTGCCTGGTCATGAATTGCGATCGGTTTCGGGCTGGCAACGACTTTACGCCAACCCCGGCCGGCATCTTCTTTAAAGATCGCATTGGTTTCTCTCATCGATTGCTTTGCTTGCTCTTCTGTTAAGAAAGGCCCCACTGGTTTGGTGGGATCGGCAAATGCCGGATCCCCTTCACTGACTACTACTTGAGTGATTAGCGTTGCTACCTTAGTGGGTAACCCTTCTGCTGCTAATTCTTCTTCTAATGCATTCTGCAACCAATAGCCAATACTTCCTTGTGTCATAGCCACACAAGTGTCTAGTGGCATCGCAGGATTTTTGGGCGAGTTTGCTGCTTGTTGCTGCAATAAGAGATTGCCAACTTGCGGCCCATTTCCATGGGTGATCACTACTTGGATGTTTTGTTTGATCAATGCAACTAAATGTTTGGCTGTTTGCCTAAGCGCTTGTTGCTGCCCTTTTGCGCTTGGATCGTCAGTCAGGATCGCATTTCCACCTAATGCGATGACTACAGTTCGTTTCGTCATAGTATCCCTCGTCCTCTCACACTCTTGGAATAAAGAGATTTCCTAAAGTTGCTGCCATGATCGCTTTGATTGAATGCATCCGATTTTCGGCTTCTTCAAATTGGCGGCCATATTTGCTGCGAAATACTTCGTCGGTAATTTCCATTTCTTTGATCCCGAATTCTTCTTCGATTTTCTTTCCGTAGACAGTATTGGTATCATGGAAGGCCGGCAAGCAATGCAAGACAATCAAACGGTCGTCTGGCGTACCTGTTGCTTTAATCAAATCCATATTGATTTGGTAGTCTTTCAATAAATTGACCCGTTCGGTAAACTTATCTTCTTCCCCCATTGATACCCAAACATCGGTATAAAGGACATTTGCCCCACGAACACCTTCAGCAGTGTCATCTGTGATCATCAATTGGCTACCAGATTTTTTGGCAAATTCGTTGGCATAACGAACAACATCGTCTTCTGGGAATAAAGATTTAGGTGCGCAGATGCGAACATTGACCCCAAGAATCGCACCAGTAACCAACAAACTATTCGCCATATTGTTACGGCCATCTCCCACATACACCAATGTGATGTCTTTCAACGTACCAAAGTTTTCTTTGATGGTCATGAAATCAGCGATCATTTGGGTTGGATGCCATTCATCTGTCAATCCATTCCAAACCGGAACGCCGGAATATTTGGCTAAGTCTTCCACTACTTGCTGACTGAAGCCACGGAATTCGATGCCATCAAACATACTGCCCAATACTCTCGCGGTGTCTTCCACTGATTCTTTCTTTCCGAGTTGAATGTCGTTGGCACCTAAGAATTCTGGATGGGCACCAAGATCGATGGCAGCTGTCGTAAAGGCTGCCCGGGTCCGGGTTGAAGTTTTTTCAAATAATAAAGCGATATTTTTCCCTTCTAAATAGTGATGAGGGATATTCCGTTTTTTTAGGTCTTTTAAGTGAATCGAAAAGTCAATCAGGTATTCGATCTCCTCTTTGGTAAAATCTTTTTCTGCTAATAAACTTCTTCCTTGAAATACTTGTTCCATTGTCTATTCCTCCTAAGATATCGTTAGTCTTTATTTTTGTAAATTTCTGGCTGCTCAAAGATCTTCTCTAATAAACGGCATACTCATGCAACGAGGACCGCCACGTCCGCGGACTAGCTCACTTCCAGGGATATAATTAAGTTTGACCCCTGCTTCAACTAGTTTTTCATTCGTAATCAAGTTGCGGTCATAGACAACGACTTCTCCTGGTGCAATCGTCAACGTATTCGAGCCATCGTTCCATTGTTCTCTGGCAGCTGCTGTAATATCACCACCCCCGCAACGAATCAGTTCTACTGCATCCAAATCAAGATAGCGGCAAAGGATTCGTTCCAACGTTTCTTTTTCTTCATAGATTTTGATTTGATCGTTTTGTTTAGAAATCGAATAAACTGTTAGTTCCCCTTCAATTTCTGGATGGATAGTAAATTTGTCATGATCCACCATGGTAAAGACCGTATCCAAATGCATGAATTTCCGTTCTTCGCCAATATTGAAAGCGAGCACATGTTCAAAAGATGGTTCTTTCGCAAATAATTTTTTCGCCAACTTTTCGATCGATGCAACATCTGTCCGTTGTGAGATTCCGACAGCTAGTACCTTGGCCGATAAGACTAATTCATCCCCGCCTTCGATTCGTGTGGATTCATCCCGATTGTATAAAAGATGCTCGGCTTCTTTTTTGAAAATTGGATGGTAGTTAAAGATATACTTGCCGTACAACGTTTCCCGCCGTCTCGTTTCTGAATACATCCGATTCAAAGAAACGCTATTGCCAATCGTAGCGAATGGATCACGGGTAAAATACAAGTTTGGCATAGGATCAATCAGAAACGGATACTGATCGTCTACAAGATCGGTCAGATTTTGATTTCTAGCGATCTTCATTTCGTTTTTCCGCAAGCCTGCCATTGTTCGGTCGATCAGTTCACGATTATCCGAGATCGATAGTAAATATTCTCCAATCACTTTACAGGTGTTTTCACTTTGGATGTTGGCTTCCTTTAGGTACTCTGCAACAAATTGTTCTCTGAGTCCCGTAGAAGTCAAAGATTCTGCCGCTAAATCTTCTAAATAAAGGACATCAACCCCTTTATTTCGCAATGTTTCAGCAAAGAAATCATGTTCTTTTTGCGCTTGCTGTAAAAAAGGAATATCATCAAACAGCAATTGTTCCAAATAATCCGGCATTAAATTTTCCAATTCTTTTCCTGGACGATGAAGCATCACTTGTTTTAATCGCCCAATTTCTGAAAAAACGTGAATAGGTTCATTCATTTTTTCATCCTCCTCATTCCTATACAATTTGTTTCCCATTTCCTATGAAACTTTTTTTAAATAGTCTGAGAGTAATCTCAAACCAGTTTCTAGCGTTTCTTTCTTACAGCAATAACCTAAACGGGCGTGCCCTGCTACGCCAAAAGCCGATCCCGGGACTAATAAGACTCCTGTTTCTTTTAATAGATCGATACAGAATTGATCGTCCTCTTGTTGGATCTTCAACTGAATAAAGGAAGTAGAAACCGACTGGGGAATGACCAATTCTACGTTTGGCTCTTGATCTACCCACTGCTTAACGATGGCAAGATTCTCAGCGACGATTTTCTTGTTTCGCGCGATAATCTGTTCTCTGTTTTCCAATACTTGGATCGCTAATTCATCAGCGATGACTCCCCCGCAGATCATCGTGTAATCACGGTATTTGCGAAAGTGCTCCGTCAATTCTTCATTAGCAACTATCCAGCCAATACGAATCCCTGGAACTGAATAGGTTTTGGACAAAGAGTTGGTGGCAATTCCCTTCTCATAACAATCAACGATGGAACAAAATGTGCCTTCCTCTGTCAATGGTGCATAGACTTCATCAACTAAGACGTAGGCATCGACCGCCTTCGCGATGGCGACGATTTGCTGTAACTGCTCTTGATCAAATAAGGTACCTGTAGGATTGTTGGCGTTATTCAAGCAAATCATTTTTGTCTCAGGTCTGACTTTGGCTTTTAAAGCTGCCAGATCGAGCTGCCAATCTGTAGGATTTAATTCCACAAAATCAACTTCTGCACCAAACGCTTTTGGCAAATCATAGAGTTGTTGATAGGTGGGGTGCATGGAGACAACATGATCCCCGCTTTCGATCAGTGCAAAGAGTGCCAGAAAATTTGCACCAGTGGCCCCGTTTGTCTGCAAGATATTGGCTGCTGTCATCTGTTGATATAAGGTGGCAACTAGCTCCTTGAAGCGCTGGGAACCTTCGATCCAGCCATAATCCAACGGTTGTTGAGACATGCCTTCAAAAAAATCAGTACTCGTTTGGCCGCTGAAAGCCATGATTTCTTCTAGGGTCAATGCTTCGATGGAACTTTGAGCAATGTCATAGGTCGCTTTTTTCTCCCAGTTATTCAACCATTCCTCGACACCAAAATTAGCAATATCCATAATCCACCTCCTTATACTGAGATCATTCCCGTAGCAATTGCTACGATCGAGAAGATAGCAGCTAGACTGACAACCCCCATGACCGTTTTTTGCAGGGTACTGATCTGATAATTATTCTCTTTACACGCCCGCAGGTAGAAATAAAAACCTGGTAAATAGGCGATGCTGCATAACAACACATAGGCAAAACCGGCTAACGTAATCCCAATAAGCTGAAAAGCTGTTGCCACCACACCAATAAACAATTGCTTATTGTCTTTTTGCTGGTAGGAATAAATCATTTGATAGATCCCCACGAGTAGGTAACAGATCAGAATTGCTGCCGTACACATGGAGTAAGCAAACTGATAGGCATAATCAGTCACAAGGAAAGTCAGCAAGAACACATTGGTCAATGCAGCAGTGATATACAATGAGTAACTTGGTGCTTGCTTGCTGTTGACCTTGCCCCAGCTTTTCGGCAACATCCCATCCCGGGACATCAGTAACGTTGTTTCTACCGGTAGCATCGTCCAAGACAACCAACAACCAATGATGGAAACGATCAAACCGATATTGATAAATGCTGCGCCCCATTCGCCCACCATATAGCGTAAAATATTGGCCATTGCTGGTTGCGGCAATGCCATCAATTCGGCTTGCGACATGACACCGTATGGGAGTAATGAAGCGAGTACATAGATGACTAATAGTGACAGAAGACCGATCACCGATGCGGCTTGAGCATCTGAGCGTTTTTCTGCACGATTTGCTAAAACACTGGCACCTTCGATCCCAACGAAGACCCACATCATCACCATCAAACACCCTTTGATTTGTGTCCAGAGACTAACGGAAGCCCCGCTTTGTAAGGCGCTGCTAACGTTCCCCCAGAAATCTGCTGAAAAAATATCGATATGAAAACTAATGAGTGCAATAATCATGAATAAAAACAAAGGCACTAATTTACAGATCGTAACAACCGTATTAATAAAGGATGCGCTTTCAATCCCGTTGTTAACAAGAAACGTCAATACCCAAATAAAGACACTCGCTAGTAAAATAGATGGAATATTTTGTCCCCCTTTGAATGCAGGAACAAATTCACCGATGGCACTCATGAGCATTGTCGCAAAGGCGACGTTTCCCAACCATGCCGAAAGCCAATAGCCCCAGCCACTGATAAAGCCACCCAGTTTTCCAAATGCTGCTTCTGCATAACCAAAAATTCCACCGTCTAAATCTGGTCGTTTGGCGCCTAAATTATTCAATGATAACACTAATGCAAGAATGCCGATTCCGACGATGATCCAGGCGATGATGGCAGGTCCAGGAGCAGCAGATACGGCTAAATCATTGGTAATCCCAAAGATTCCACTCCCAATGGATGAACTGACAACTAAGGCAATCAAGCCGATTTTACTGATTCCTCTCTTTTTTTCCATTGTCCTCTACCTTTCTTTTTTGTGTAGTTGCTTGCATAAAACACAGTTTCAAAAAAATCACAAAAGGTTATAAAATAAGCGGATATAAATAAATTGTTTGCTCACTCCTTTCTTTGATCCTAGTAGTTTTTTCAGCTGAAATAACAAGCAAATCCGACTCAGAAATAACAGTTATCTCTCTAGTACATGTTTATCATAGCTGGTTAAAAACGCTTACATTGTGACTCTATTCGCATTATTTATGCCAAAAATTTGGCATTATACAACTGCAATGAATAATCCCTTTTATGGTCATTTTTTACCCATTTTTCCCTTCGCTAGCTCATAATCATTCAGAGATTTTTTTCTAAGAATTTCATTAGAAATGCACACTTCTTCTTTTGGAGAAAAAGCAGCTTATTTATTGGTATGCAAAAAAGCCCCTCATCGCCGAGGGGCTTTTTTTGATGGCTCTATAATTTATGGGACTGATGAATCAGAATTGATTCTTCAGTCCCAGATTTGATTTTGTACAATTCATCAGTCCTTATTGACAAAAAGCCGTTTTGATTGGCTATTTCTGCTGTTCGCGGGATTATTCCTTCGCTTCCATGAATAAATCAAGAAAGATCTGGGGTAAAAAAGAAAGATCCGGGGAGAAAAAATTATCCACTTGAGTGAGATCTTTCAAGGTTCGGTGATCACTGATAAAGGTTGAAAACTGATTGATCAATTCAACTGCTTGCCGGCTATCGGAGAACAGTTGCACTCCCAATAGTTGGCCATTTTCTTTGTTGCAAAGAACTTGAATTTGTAGTTCTTTCTCTTGCAACGCGCCATAGTGCGCAAGTTTGTGGTAATGCTTGTGGATTTTCCTAATCTGATAGCCATTAAAAAGCGCTTCTTCCGCTGTCAACCCACTACTTGCCAGATACTTACCAAATAATTTTGTCGCCATCGTTTTTTGAATAGGTGGACAGGCAATTTTATGGGGATGGGTGATATTATAGGCCGCAACCACCGCTTCTCTTTTGGCATTGGAGATCGTCGGAAAGTAATAATCATAGGAAATGTTGGTGATTTTCGAGTGAACCAAGTCCCCGATCGCATAAATATCTTGTGCGGATGTCTCTAAGTACGGATCCACCACTACCGTTTTATCTTCATTTAACTTTACGATTTGTTCCAACAGATCGGATTGAGGTTGGGGATTGATCGCTAGTATGACTTCATCCGTTGATAAAACCGTGCCATCACTCAAAGTGATTGCTGTTAATTGCTCTTCTTGCCTTTCGATCCGATAGAAACTTTCGTTGCGATAAACCATTACATTTGCGGGAAGATATTTCGCTAGTTCAACCAGTAGTTCGGAATCAAAATAGCGATGGATCGGTCGAAGATTTCTTTCAATAATCTGAATTTTTTTGGTGGCATCCATTGCTAAACTTGAAGCAAGCTCGAAACAAATCAGGCCACCACCAATAATTGTGATCGTATCGGCTTTTGCTATTCGGGGAAATATTTCCTGCAGTCGCTGCTTCGATTTATACGTGATGAGCTTTTCAGAAATCGGTTGTTCTAAGTAAGGCGGATTCGGAAGGAAATGTTCCGACCCCATCGATAAAATCAAATAATCGTACGGGTGTTCCTTGTCATCCGAATAAACCCGCTTCTCCTCTGGATCAATTTTGATGATCTCTGTATTTAAAAACAGACAAATCCCGGCTTTCTCCAAAATTTCCCCAGTGTAGGTTTCCCCTTTTTCTAGCTCCTCAAAAGAAAAATAATCTTTGTAGATTAGATTGATGGTACTAGGGATGAATCCTAAACTATCCGTTTTTTCAAACAGCCATACTTCATGATCTGGTTGGTATTTCTTGATCGCCAGTGCAGCGGTGATCCCTCCATGAGAGGCACCAATGATTATCGTCTTCATAGCTCTCCTTTCTTCCTTCTATAAATTTCATCAAGCTTTTCCGTTAGTTTTTTTAAATCAAATACGGTGGGTCCGCCGCTTAAAATATAATAGTCATCAAATTGGAATTTATTCAAAAAATAGTTGGTATCCGCAACCAACAAATCATAATGCTTTTGTGGATCTGCGATAGAGCTTTCCGAATTGTAGCGCTGTTGAAACAACTCTTGTGTTTGCTGTACAGCAAGATTCATCCGCAAAAAGCTGGCAGAACAAAAAACACCGATGGTCAATTTATCTTTGGAATAATGTTCCGCTTTTTTTAAAATCGTTAAATAGATGTAGCGAATGCTTTGAAACGTATGATGATCAAATTCAAATCCCAGAAAATGTTCGATTTCTTTCGTCAGTTGACAGGCAGACTGATGCATCAACTTGGGCACCCGCTGATCAAAGGGATAATTAGACAAAAAGAAATTTGAATTTAGCGTAGAAATATAGCGCTTGAAATATAGCAGTTGATGATGGATCTGCGCCAATAAATAATAGATTTCACCGGCTACATCATAAGGAAATTCAGTGAGATCGATATGTAGTTTTGCCAATTGCGCTTTCACGATCTGCTGCATTGCATGAATCGCCGAAAAGGGCTCACAGGTTGTATC
>NZ_JALAHI010000049.1 GCF_022711995.1 Enterococcus sp. | reverse complement strand
TTTCAAAATGCCGTTTTTTACAACAGTAGCTACTTCTTCATCAGGAATTTGAAAGACGCCCAAACCAAAGCCAGGAATGCTGACTTGTTCATTCAATGTAATTGTGTCGGTTAATGAGTGGATCATATAAATTTCCTCCTTGATTTTTGGTAAATATACCTTATACTAAAAAAGTTCAGATGAATAGTACCTACTTTTTTGTGCTATAGTGTCAAAAAAGTAACTTTTGTGAATTTAAAGGAAGTGTTTGAAGTATGACTCCAAAAAAATATAATATTGGTGTGGAAGCAACGATGGATGTGATCGGGGGCAAATGGAAACCGATTATTCTGTGTAATCTGCGAGATGGCGCTTTGCGTCCGAGTGATTTAAAGCGACGGATACCTGAAATCAGTCAAAAAATGCTGACGCAGCAACTAAGAGAGTTGGAGGCAGACGGCATCGTTTTGCGGACTTCTTATCACCAAGTCCCGCCAAAGGTTGTCTATTCTCTCAGCGACTATGGTCTGACATTAAGCAGCGTATTGGATGCCCTCTGTCATTGGGGCGAAATGCATGTCTCAACATTGAAAGAACAAGGTGTTGAAGTCGCGTTAGCGAGTCAAGAAGCAATGAGCTAAAAAAAGCTAGTACCGAGTATAGGGTCTCGGCACTAGCTTTTTTGATCAAGGAATGGTCAGGGGTTATTTTACAGAACCGGAAGTAATTCCTTGTACATAATATTTTTGCATATAGATAAAGAGTAGTGTGATTGGAATAGCAATCAGTACACAACCGGCGGTAAAGGACATAAACAATGAGTTGGCGGTTGTCTTTGTCATCATGGAGTAAAGTCCGATGGCAACGGTATAGTTTTTGACGTCATCCCCCATGATGATCCGGGCAAAGATGAAATCCATCCATGGCCCCATGAAGGCCATCAATGAAGTATAGACGATGATCGGTTTTGACAGTGGCAATGTGATTTTGGTGAAAATATGCCATTTATTGGCACCGTCGATCATAGCAGATTCATCTAGTGCCATGGGAATCGTATCAAAGAACCCTTTGGCAACGTAGAAGCCCAGTGCTGCTCCAGCCGAATAGACGAGGATCAATGCCAGTAAGCTTTGTGTGAGATTGAGGGCTTTTAAAATATAATAGACAGCGATCATACTCATAAAGCCTGGGAACATGTTCAAGACTAAGGCAACTTTTAAGAAAGGCTTCCGAAGTCGAAAGCGCAATCGGGAAAGGGAGTAGGCCATCGCGATCGTAATAAAGGTGGATAGCAGGCAACTGCACACAGCGACGAATAAAGTGTTCAAGAACCAGCGAACGAAGGGATAACTGCCGCTGTCATTGGCTAGTAATTGCCGGTAATTTTCAAAAGTGAATTCTTTCGGAATGATATAAGGAACGAAGGCACCGCCTTCGCCACGAAAACTTGTCAAAATGATCCAAACGATCGGGAATAACCAGATAACCGAAAGAATGATCAAAATCGTATAAATTAGAAAGCGGGTTTTTGACTGACCTTGTTGGTAGCCGGATTTCTTTTTCTTTACAGACATTGTTATCCCTCCTTATAAGAATTTGTTCGCGTGTAAGCAAACAGGCTAAAGACAGCAGATAAGATAAAGATCAAGATACCGATTACGGAAGCGAGATTGTAATCCATCGTGTTGACTGTCAAATTATAGAGCCAAGTGACCAATAGGTCGGTGGATCCAGCACCATAGAAATTCGAGTTGGAAGGGCCGCCGCCAGTCAATAAGAAAATAACGTTAAAGTTGTTGATGTTTCCGATAAATTGTTGGATCAATGCCGGCATCATCACGAATAAAATCTGAGGAAATGTGATGGAGCGGAAAATCTGGAATTTATTGGCGCCATCTATTTCGGCTGCTTCTAATTGTTCTTGATCAAGGTTTTGTAAGATGCCTGTCGTTACAAGCATCGTTGCTGGGATCCCAATCCACATATTCACAAAGATAATGCTGACTTTGGCAAAGAAAGGATCGGTCAGAAACGGGATCGAAGAGGAAATCCAGCCTAAATTCAACAATAATGAGTTGATAGGACCTGAACCATTCAATAAATTACGCATGATCAAAAGAGACACAAATTGCGGAACAGCCATCGTTAATACAAAAATCGTACGCCACAATTTTTTGTAACGAATCCCTTTTGCATTGATCAATAGGGCTAAAATCACACCGAAAAAGAAACAAGTGATCGTGGCGAGAACCGCCCATATCAATGTCCAAGTTAATACTGGGAAAAATGTCGAAGCCATATCACCCGTGATGACGTTCGAGAAGTTCTTCAATCCGACCCAAGTAAACAGATTTTTTGGCGGCAAGTTCGTATGATCATAATTGGTGAAGGCGATCGAAATCATATATAAGAGCGGTAAGATGGTAAAAAATAAGACACCAATCAATGGGATTGTCATCAAGGTTGCATGAAAGCGTTCGTTCACCAGACTATGTAAATCGTCGAGAGTCGTTGGGATTTTACGTCCTTGTTGTTTTAATTCATACAAATAACGGGCGCTTTTCAAATTTGTGATATAAAGAATAATCAAAAGAGCACAAACCAATAGGGAAGCAATACCGAAAAGCAATAAGAGCATGGAATTGTCACCTTTTTGCAAAATATCGATACCAAGTGCCTCGTTATAGACCAACCCTTGTTTTTGTGTTCCTAAGGTTTGCAGCATCATAAGGGCATGGAAACCATTTCGCAGAAACCAAGCAATAAAACCAACTTGTGCTACGATGAAAATAATCCCTTTCAACCATTGCTTATTGGCAAAATTGGCACTTCCCATCAAAATAAAAGACAGTTTTGTCGCTAGATCGCCTTTTTTGAATAATTCTCTAAAAGTGATATGCGACACATTTTTTTTCCTGAACATATCCTCTCACCTTGCTTTCATGATTAATTAGAAGTGACTGTGACAAAAGTCTCCGACAAGTCACACTATCCGAACAGTAACTAGTATTGCTCCTGTGGTGCAGTAGCTCCTCGTTGCAAAAGTCAGAGGAATCTAATAGCAATAGACTATTATTCGGTTTAACTTGTTGGATGATGGCTTATGTCACAGTCCATTGTCATGTATAGTGATGTATCGTCAATTATTCTGATACTTTAGAAATGTCAGAAACAAACTTATCAAGTTTATCTTGGAACTGATCCGCTTTGATTTGACCTTTGTAGGTATCGTTGATCAACGCATCCATTGGTGGCCAGAATGAAACCATTTCAGGTAATTTAGGCATCACGACAGAGTGATCTGCATCAGACATCTCCATCACAGCTTTTGCGACGGCATCTGCTTTGACTGCGTCGGAATTTTGCGCATCTTTGTTAGAAGGAACAACACCGTTTTCAGTAAATTCGATTTCTTGGGTTTCTTGGTTGCTTAGATACTCAGCTAAGGCCATTGCTGCTAAAGGTGCTTTCGTTTGTTGGTTCACTGCATACAGTTTTACACCTAAGAAAGCTTTCATTTGTTTCGCACCGCTGCCAAAGTCGATGGTAGGGTAAGCTGCAACACCCATATTGTCTCCTAGGGCTTTTTCTACATCATTTTTTGACCAAGGGCCAGAAAGGAAGGCATCCGATTTGCCGGATTGTAGATCAGACAATGCAGATTCACTTGCTTGAAGGACACCGCTATTGTTCTTTTGGTCGGCAATCCATTGTAGGACTTCAATCCCAGCTTCGTTGTTGAAGTTTGTTCCGTTAATGTCTTCCCCGTTCTCGCCATAAAGAACATTGCCGTTACTCATGAATAAAGGACCAAAAATATAGTTGGCACCAGCTTCGGCAAAGTTGGTACCGATTTTACCGGCAGAAGTCAATCCTTCCCAAGTTTTAACGTCATCTGCAGTCAATTTAGAGGTGTTGTAATAAAGCACTTGTGATTCGACCCCATAAGGATAGCCGTAAATTTTGTCTTTCCAAGTTACTGCGTCAACCGCTGCTTCAACATTGGTATCTTTGATCGTTGCTGCTTGTTTGTCGCCGATTGGGTAAATCAGACCTGCTTCCGCCATTTGACCCACTTGGTCATGAGGCATCATGAAGACATCAGCAGCTTGCTCAGGATCCTTTGAAACATCTGCTTTTGCATCAGCAGAAGAACCAGCTGCAACGGTTACTTTTACATCAGGATATTCTTTTTCAAATTTATCAACTTGTCCTTGCAAGGCATCAATATGTTCCGTATCGACCCATAATTTGATATCGCCTTCGACTTTTGCGCTTGACTCTGCTGCACCACTGCTTGTTGCTGTGTCATTATTGCTGTTGCCGCAGGCACTTAACATGATTGCAGATAAGCTTAAAATACTACCCCCAATAAGTAATCGTTTTACATCTACTTTCATTCTTATTCCTCCTAAAAATTGATTGTTTGCGTTTACAAATTCAATTATGCAATCGATTGCGATAATAGTCAAGCAGAAAATATGTTTTTTTAAACTTTTTCTCTCAGCAGCATAAAACCACTAGTCACCATTAAAGCTGAAAGCTTTCTAAGATTAGTCGGATAGGGGGTGGGAGACAATTGAAAACAATCAAAAAATATTGGTTCATTTTTTCACATTCTAAAAATGAACGAAATAAATTTTTTTGGTAAAATAAAGCAAACGATTGCTCTGGTTTTTTTGAGTAGAAGGATGGAGACATTTTTTTCTTCTATAAAAAGATTTTGCCTCAAAAAAACAGTGACAGCGTTGAAAAAAGAAAAAAAGAGTTAAAAAATTCTGGAAGAACGTGAACTACGCCGAAAAATATTTCCTTTATGATGAACTAGTGATAAAATAGTTAGGAGAGTTTCCGGTTAAGGAAAAGTAGAAATAAAAGGAGAATCATATAGGCATGGCCAATTTTTTTAGAAAATTAATCGAAAATGATAAAAAAGAATTAAAACGTCTTGACCATATTGCTTCACAAGTTGAATCTTATGCGGACGAGATGGCCGCTTTATCTGATGAACAATTACGCGGAAAAACAGATGAGTTTCGCGGACGTTTTCAACAAGGTGAAACATTAGATCAACTGTTGCCGGAAGCCTTTGCTGTGGTTCGCGAAGCGGCAAAACGTGTCTTAGGTTTGTATCCTTACCATGTCCAATTGATGGGGGGGATCGTGCTTCACGACGGGAATATTCCTGAAATGCGTACCGGTGAAGGGAAAACCCTGACAGCCACATTGCCGGTTTATTTGAATGCATTAAGCGGCGCCGGCGTGCACGTTGTCACTGTCAATGAATACTTGGCAACCCGTGACTCGACAGAAATGGGCGAGTTATACAATTTCTTGGGACTGACTGTTGGGTTGAATATCAACTCAAGAACGGCCGAAGAAAAACGGGCAGCTTATGCCTGTGACATTACCTACAGTACGAATAATGAGTTAGGTTTTGACTATTTACGTGACAACATGGTGGTTTACCGTCATCAAATGGTTCAACGACCATTGAATTATGCCATTGTTGATGAAGTGGACTCGATTTTGATCGATGAAGCCAGAACACCACTGATCATTTCCGGTCAAGCAGAAAAATCGACGGCATTATACAATCGGGTTGATAATTTTGTAAAACGATTGAAGGAAGAAGAAGACTATAAGATCGATATTCAATCAAAAACCATCGGGTTGACCGAAAAAGGGATTGAGAAAGCCGAAGAAACATTTGGCTTGGAAAACTTGTATGATATTGAAAACACGGCGTTGACCCACCATATGGATCAAGCGTTACGGGCGAACTACATCATGATCCGTGATATCGACTATGTGGTACAAGAAGGCAAAGTTCTGATCGTTGACCAGTTTACTGGACGGATCATGGATGGACGTCGTTATTCTGATGGGTTGCATCAAGCGATCGAAGCAAAAGAAAATGTTGAAATCGAAGATGAAACCAAAACGATGGCGACCATCACTTTCCAGAACTATTTCCGGATGTACAAGAAACTTTCAGGGATGACGGGTACCGCGAAAACGGAAGAAGAAGAATTTCGTGAAATCTACAATATGCAAGTCATTCAAATTCCAACCAATCGACCAGTTCTTCGGGATGACCGGGCCGATTTGCTTTACCCAACATTAGAAAGTAAGTTCCACGCAGTAGTTCAAGATATCAAAGAGCGTCATCGCAAAGGACAACCGGTTCTTGTAGGGACAGTTGCGGTTGAAACTTCTGAACTGCTTTCAAGTATGCTGGATAGAGAAAAAGTTCCTCATGAAGTGCTGAATGCCAAGAACCACTTTAAAGAAGCGGAAATTATTTTGAACGCTGGGCAAAAAGGCGCTGTGACCATCGCAACCAACATGGCTGGTCGGGGAACAGATATCAAGTTAGGTTTAGGTGTTGCTGAATTAGGTGGATTAGCGGTCATCGGTACAGAACGTCATGAGTCGCGACGGATCGATAACCAATTACGAGGACGTTCAGGACGTCAAGGAGATCCAGGGGTTTCTCAGTTCTATCTTTCATTAGAAGATGATTTGATGAAACGGTTTGGGTCTGAGCGGATCAAAGTATTCTTGGATCGCATGAAGATTGATGAAGAAGATGCCGTTATTCAAAGCAAGATGTTGTCTAAACAAGTAGAATCTGCTCAAAAACGAGTAGAAGGAAACAACTACGATACCCGGAAAAATGTCTTGCAATACGATGATGTCATGCGGGAACAACGGGAAGTCATCTATGGTCAGCGTCAAGAAGTGATCATGGAAGAAAATGACCTGTCACAAACATTGATGAACATGGTCAAACGATCCATTGAACGAGTTGTCGATAGCCATACTCAATTAGAAGAAAGCAATTGGAATTATGAAGGAATCGTCGATTTTGCTGGAAGTGCTTTGGTGCATGAAGATACCATCACGATTGATGATATCAAAGGTAAAAAGCCGCAAGAAATCAAAGATTACCTCTATCAACGGGCAGAAGAAGTCTTTGAACAGAAGAAAGCCCAATTGAATAGCCAAGAACAATTGCTGGAGTTTGAAAAAGTGGTCATCTTGCGAGTGGTTGATTCAAAATGGACCGACCATATTGATGCGATGGACCAATTAAGACAATCGGTTGGGTTACGTGCGTATGGACAAAACAATCCACTGGTTGAATATCAAACAGAAGGGTACAACATGTTCGAAGACATGGTGGGAGCCATCGAATATGAAGTCACTCGTTTGTTCATGAAAGCTGAGATCCGTCAAAACGTGCAGCGGGAACAAGTTGCACAAGGAGAAGCCCAAGAAACAGAAACCGTGCCAGAAGAAGATCCTAGTTTCAAAAATGTCGGTCGTAATGATCCGTGTCCTTGCGGCAGCGGTAAGAAATTTAAGAACTGTCATGGCAAAAATAGATAAAGAATCGATATGTTAGGAAAAAGGCTGGCCGCTTTTCTTGTCCAGCCTTTTCCGTTCATTTACAATACCCGTGAAGAAAGAAGGAACCTGAATGGAAATCGCAGATATCCGTAATCAATTAAATCAAATGAGTGAAAAAATAAATAGTTTTAGGGGGTCTCTTTGACTTAGATCAATTAGAAGAGGCAATCGCAGAGGCAGAACATCAGATGGCTGATCCTACTTTTTGGGATGATTCCGAACAAGCCCAAAAAGTGATCAATGAAAACAATGCCAATAAAGAAACTTATGATCAATTTAATCAATTAGCAGAAGAGTTTGAAGAGCTAGAAGTTCTTTTGGAAATGATCCAAGAAGAACCAGATGCAGAAATGGAAGCAGAACTGGCAGAACGTATCCAAGCGTTGAATGAAAAAATGGGTACTTACGAGTTGGCTATGCTATTAGATGAACCTTATGATCGAAACAATGCGATCATCGAGCTGCATCCCGGAGCTGGCGGTACCGAATCTCAAGATTGGGGCAGCATGTTGCTGCGGATGTATACCCGTTTTTGTGAACAGCATGGCTACCAAGTCGAAACGTTGGACTATCAAGCAGGAGACGAAGCGGGAATCAAGAGTGTCACTTTGTTGATCAAAGGCCATAACGCTTATGGGTATTTGAAATCAGAAAAAGGGGTTCATCGTTTGGTTCGTATTTCCCCCTTTGATTCAGCTAAAAGACGGCATACGTCATTTTGTTCAGTAGACGTCATGCCAGAACTAGATGGGGCCATCGATATTGAAATCAATAGTGATGATCTGAAAATCGATACCTATCGGGCCAGTGGTGCCGGCGGACAGCACATCAACAAAACCGAGTCTGCTGTGCGGATCACCCATATCCCAACGGGTACCGTAGTAGCAAGTCAGGCGCAACGTTCGCAGTTGAAAAACCGAGAACAAGCGATGGGGATGCTAAAAGCAAAACTATATCAATTAGAAGTGGAAAAGAAAGAGCAGGAAGCTGCGGCCCTTCGTGGGGAACAGATGGAGATCGGCTGGGGTTCACAAATTCGTTCATATGTCTTTCATCCGTATTCGATGGTCAAAGACCACCGAACAAACTTCGAGACAGGAAATGTCCAAGCGGTAATGGATGGTGATTTAGACGGCTTTATCGATGCATACCTCAAGTTGAAATTGAATCAAAAATAATACTCGCCTATTAAACAGATTGAAATATAACTGTAATCTGTTGAAAGCATTGTGAAATATATTCATGCTATAATAAGCCAGTGTGAAATAAATTGAGATGGAGAGATAGCTGCATGATTGAAATGAAAGAAGTAATGAAAAAGTACTCTAACGGTACGACTGCTATCCGTAATCTTTCGATTTCAATTGATCAAGGTGAATTCGTTTATGTCGTCGGACCTTCCGGTGCAGGGAAATCGACCTTTATCAAATTGATGTATCGAGAAGAAAAAGCAACGAAGGGTGTTCTTAATGTGGCAGGTTATGACTTGCTGACGATCAAGAATCGCGAAGTGCCTTTAATGCGCCGCGAAATCGGTGTTGTTTTCCAAGACTATAAATTGCTTCCGCGAAAAACGGTTTATGAGAATGTGGCTTATGCGATGCAAGTTATTGGCCGCAAGCCTCGAGAGGTCAAAAAACGCGTGATGGAAGTCCTAGACCTTGTAGGATTGAAGCACAAAGTGCGGGTATTCCCCAGTGAACTTTCTGGTGGGGAACAACAACGAGTGTCCATTGCTAGGGCAATCGTCAATACCCCTAAAGTATTGATCGCAGATGAACCAACGGGAAACTTAGACCCTGAAAACTCTTGGGAAATCATGAAGTTGCTAGATCGGATCAACGCGCAGGGAACAACAGTGGTTATGGCGACACACAATAGCACGATCGTTAATACGATCCGTCATCGTGTGATTGCAATTGAAAATGGTCGGATCATTCGCGACCAAGCGGAAGGAGAATATGGTTACGATGATTAGAACGTTTTTCCGTCATCTCCTTGAGAGTATCAAAAGTTTAAAACGGAACGGCTGGATGACGATTGCGTCACTCAGTGCGGTTACGATTACGCTGACCCTCGTCGGTATCTTCTTAGGTGTTATTTTAAACGCAACGAAGTTAGCCGAGGATATTCGTAAAAATGTGGATGTTTCTGTGTTCGTAGATATCGGAACAGAACAAAAAGATATGGATGTTTTAGAACAGTCCTTAAAAGAATTACCGAATGTTTCAGAAGTGCATTTTTCGAGTCGTGACGATGAATTGAAAAAAATTCAAGATGCAATGGGTGATTCTTGGAACTTGTTTGAAGGCGATAGTAATCCCCTATATAACGTCTATGTTGTCAGTGCAACGGATCCTGAACATACCAAAGAAATTGCAAAACAAGCTGGAGAACTGCCAAATGTCTTTAAAGCCGACTATGGTGGCGATTCTTCTGATAAGATCTTTGCTCTATCAGCTGCGGTCCGTACATGGGGCTTAGGCGCTGCGATCCTCTTGATTTTTGTGGCAATGTTCCTGATTTCAAATACGATTCGGATCACGATCTTGTCTCGACAACGGGAAATCCAAATCATGCGTTTAGTAGGTGCAAAAAACGGCTACATTCGCTGGCCATTTTTCTTAGAAGGCGGCTGGATCGGATTGCTGGGTTCCATCGTTCCGATTGCTATTATGTATTTTGGTTACCATCAAGTTTACTTGTTAGCCAATCCAGCATTATTGCGCTCCAATTATAGTTTGATCGCGCCAAATCAGTTTCTGCTGCAAGTTTGTGGTGTGATGGCTTTGATTGGGATCGTGATTGGTTCCTTGGGATCGGTCATCTCCATGCGCCGCTTCTTGAAAGCTTAGAACGTGTTATTGAAACAGATCTGCTGACTAGCAGGTCTGTTTTTCATTTGTCGATACCTTTACATTAGGCTTCAAGTTCGCTATCCTTTTAGAAGAGGTGAGGGTTGGTATGTTAGTTATGGATAACTTATTCACGATTATTTTTTTCGTCAATATCTTGTTGTCGCTCGTGATTATTTTTAGAGAAAGACGGCAAACAGCTCAGACATGGGCATGGTTGCTAGTTTTATTATTTATACCAGTCGTAGGGTTTGTACTCTACTTTTTCTTTGGTCGTGGGATTTCCAAAGAAAAGATTTTCGATTTGCGAACACAAGCCAAAGTTGGTTTGAATGTGGAGATGGAAGAGCAAAAGCAAGCATTACAGCGAAATCTCTATCCTCATCCGCCCACTGCACAAGTCGAAGTCAAACCACTTGTTTATTTATTGACGATCTATGGGCAGTCACTGTATACGACTACCAATGAGATGACCCTTTACAAAGATGGTCGCAAGAAATTTGATGCGTTGCTCAAAGACATTGATGAGGCAACGGATCACATCCATATGCAATATTATATTTATCGCAGTGATGCCTTAGGAGTAGAAGTACGGGATGCTTTGATTCGTGCAGCCAAACGAGGAGTGAAAGTCCGGGTGCTTTTGGATGCCTGGGGCAGTACCCAAGTGTCATTGAAATTCTTTGATGAGTTGCGGGTTCATGGCGGTCAGGTTGCCTTCTTTTTCCCGTTGTTCGTTCCGTATCTCAATCCTCGCATCAATTATCGGAATCACCGAAAAATCGTTGTGATCGATGGCAAGATTGGGTATACCGGTGGGTTCAATGTTGGAGATGAATATTTAGGGGAAGTAGCAAAATTTGGCTATTGGCGAGACAATCATTTACGCATTTTAGGACCAGCAGTCTACTCGTTGCAAAATCGTTTTTTGATGGATTGGAATTCGCAGCATGCCATCGAAATCAAATATGAAGCCGCATTGTTTCCGATGATTGCTTCTACGGGCACGATTGCTGCGCAAGTAGTGACCAGCGGCCCAGATACCGAGCATGAAGAGATCAAGCTGACTTATTTGAAGATGATCAATTTAGCCAAAAAAGAAATCTTGATCCAAACACCTTATTATATTCCGGATGAGTCCATCCACAATGCATTGAAGCTGGCTCTGTTATCTGGCGTTTCCGTTCATTTACAGATCCCGAACAAACCGGATCATCCGCTCGTCTATTGGGCGACTTACTCCTTTGCGGCTGAGTTGTTAGCGTATGGTGCAGTGGTGGAGACCTATGAGAAAGGCTTCATGCATGCCAAAACAATGATTATTGACGGTGGAGTTGTTTCCATCGGTTCAGCGAATATTGATGTCCGTTCATTTCGTCTCGATTTTGAAGTCAATACCATTGTCTACGATGCAAAAGTGGCAGAGGACGCCCGACAAGCATTTTTTGCTGACTCAGAGGATTCGGCGGAATTGACTTTAGAGAAATACCGGAATCGCCCAGTGGTGATCAAAATCAAAGAAGGGTTGGCCCGACTTGTTTCACCACTATTGTAGTTACTTGTGTAGTTACCTGTGTAGTTACCTGATTTTTATTTAGAAATAAATAAAAAAACAGCAATGCGTTTGAAGCATCTACCCTAAGTTCGTTAGTGACGAAGGTTTTGGAGGTCTTCTTGCATGGCTGTTTTTTGATTATCTCATGATACTAGTATAGGCCGCTAGAAAGACCGACCCAATCGTTAAAATAAGCATCGTCCAAATAACTACCTGTGTAACTTTGGCAAATGTGCTCTTTGGTTTTTTTTCGTTCATCGTGATCCACCTTTTAGATTCATTTCTAGTGACAGTTTACCCCCAATCAGCCAAGAACTCAAGCTGCTATCACTAGAAATTAAGAAATATTGAATTTTTTGCATGAGGGAAAAAAGTTTTTTCAAAGATTCTCTTGTTGAAGGGTGGTTGTTCTGTTTTAATAAGGAATGAAATAGAGAAAAATAAGCCAATCCCTGCGATTGATGGAAAACATTGCAGGTTGTCTTATTGGACCTCGGATTTTTAAAAGAACTGAAACACAGATGTAATGAAAATAAAGTATAGTGACACTAGCTGTTAGAAAGGAAATGTTTGTATGTCTGGATTTGGGCCTGCTGTTTTATTTTGGTATATCTTTCCACTGATCGTTTTTTTTGCTTGTAGATTTTTAGTTTCTGTCTTGTCATTAAAGGAACGATTTGGACTCAAGGCGCCTGACTTGGCTGTGCCTTTTTTAGTGATTGGTATTCATCAATTATCGAAGAGTACCTTTGAACAATCAATCACCCCTTATTACTTGATCTCTATTCTATTGATGGGAATTCTCTTAGCGGTCTTTCAAGCGTATTATTATGAAGAAATCCAATATGGTCGATACATCAAAATGTATTGGCGGAGTATCTTTTTGTTTACAGTAATTTTCCACATCGTTTTGATCATTCTAAATATCGTTAAGTATTTATAATTATCGATTGAGATAAACCCTTATCCTATCAAGAATTTTCGGCTTAAAGTTTTTTTAAAAACTTTTTGAGAGAAAGTAACTCCTGTTTATTCGTTTGGTAAAAATTAGTCAAAGAACTTCCCTTTTAAATTTCACGTTAAATGTGGTAGAAAGTGGGGGATTGTGGTAGACTGTGATTATCAGGTGGAGATCGGGGGTTATTTATCGATGTTTATGGGTGAATATCAACATTCGATAGATGCAAAAGGCCGACTAATCGTTCCTTCAAAACTGCGAGAAAAACTCGGAGAAAAATTTGTTGTGACACGTGGATTAGATGGCTGTTTATTTGGGTACCCCTTATCTGAATGGGAAAAACTTGAAGAAAAGCTCAACGAAATGCCCCTTGCAAAAAAAGATGCGCGGACATTCGTACGTTTCTTTTATTCCGCTGCCACAGAATGTGAGATCGATAAACAAGGTCGAATCAACATTCCGGCAACCTTGCGTGAACATGCATCACTTTTGAAAAGTTGTGTGATCATCGGTGTTTCAAACCGAATCGAGATTTGGGATGAAGCCCGCTGGCAAGCATTTACCACTGAAGCAGAAGAAAATTTTGATGAAATTGCTGAAACAATGATTGATTTTGGCTTATAGGAAGAGGAAAGCACATGGCAGAATTTCAACACTACACCGTAATGTTGAAGGAGACAGTGGACGGGTTAGCGATTCGTCCAGATGGGATCTACGTCGATTGTACATTAGGTGGCGCAGGTCATAGTGAATATTTATTGTCCCAATTATCAGAAGAGGGACACCTCTATGCATTTGACCAAGATCAAAAAGCGATCGATCATGCCAAAGAACGTTTAGCGCCATATGTGGCTAAAGGAATGGTCACATTTATAAAAAGTAATTTCCGCTATTTAAAGGAAGCTTTGCAACAACAAGGTGTCGATCAAGTAAGTGGGATATTGTATGATTTAGGCGTTTCTTCGCCTCAATTAGATGAAGCAGAACGTGGCTTCAGTTATCACCAGGATGCACCGTTAGATATGCGGATGGATCAGTCGGCTGCTTTGACGGCTTATGAGGTAGTGAATCAATTTGATTATCACCAACTCGTAAAAATCTTTTTCCGTTATGGCGAAGAAAAATTTTCAAAACAGATTGCTCGTGAAATCGAACGGACACGGGCAAACAAACCGATTGAAACAACTGGAGAATTAGTTGAGATCATCAAGACTGCGATACCTGCTCCTGCACGACGCAAAGGTGGGCATCCTGCTAAACGAATCTTTCAAGCAATTCGGATTGCTGTAAATGATGAATTAGGCGTGATTGAAGAATCTTTAGAACAGGCCATCGATTTATTGGAAAAAAATGGACGGATCAGTGTTATCACTTTCCATTCTTTAGAAGATCGGATCGTCAAGTCAACGTTCAAAGAGTATAGCACCCCAAAAGATGTGCCACCAGGGTTACCGATCATTCCTGAAGAATTTCAACCAGTATTAAAATTAATTACTCGAAAACCGCTTCTTCCATCGGAAGAAGAAATCTCTGAAAACAATCGTTCCCGTAGTGCAAAACTGCGAATCGCGGAAAAAATGAAGGAAAGTGAAGGTTAGCAATTATGGCAGAACTAAAAGTTCATGATTATGAATTTGAAGAAACGTCTGAACAAGAGTTTTATGCTCACTCTGAACCGACAATTGAACAGCTGCCAAGCGAACCTGAACGTCCTGAGGTTATCCGTGTACCAGCATCGCCTGCCCGCCGGTTAAAAAGTATCTCTAATTTGGAAAAGCTGATTGCAGCTTTTGTAATCGTAGCTGTTTTGACATTGGCGATCTTAACGATCAATATTCGGACTTCAATCAGTCAAGTGGAACATGATATCTCGCTGATCGAATCAGACATCAATGAAAAAAATAGTCAAGCAGAACAATTAGAGCAAGAAAGAAATGAACTTTCTAAAACTGAGCGTATCAAAAAGGTTGCTGAGGATAATGGATTGTCGATCGATAATGACAATTTAAGGAAAGTGGATTAAATGAAGCTAACAGATAAATTCAAGCAATACTTGAAAAAGAAAAATCAAACTACAACGAACAATCGCAAAAAAGTAGGTATTATTCTCTTTGCTACGAGTATTGGATTGTTCTTTTTGTTTGTCACGCGTTTGAGTTACATAGTGATCGTTGGAGATGTGGCTGGGACTTCATTAGCTGAAAAAACCAAAAGCCTTTATCAAGGAAGTGAAGTGGTCAAAGCAAAGCGCGGCACGATCTATGATCGCAACGGGATCGCCATTGCAGAAGATGCGACTTCTTATTCTGTCTATGCGATCTTGTCAAAATCCTACGTGAGTGGCAAGAAAAATCTATACGCTGAAGAAAAAAACTTTACGAAATTAGCCAAAATTCTAAACGAGCAACTAGGCATCGATCAGAATGAAGCTGTCACGATTTTGAAAAATGGCCTAAAAGAAGAAAAATGGCAGGTTTCTTTTGGCAGTCAAGGGAATAAAATGACGCTGGAGAAAAAGACTGCCATCGAAGATGCGATGAAAAAAGAAGGAATCGCTGGTCTTTATTTTACGGACAATCCTTCCAGAATGTATCCAAATGGTATTTTTTCTTCCCATTTTATTGGCTATGCTTTGGCTGAAGATGAAGAAAATAACTCTTCTGGACTAGTTGGGAAAACGGGGCTAGAAGCGGCTTACGATGATGTGTTATCTGGAACAGACGGAAAGATCGTTTATCAAAAGGATAACAATCAAAATCCCCTCCCTGGAACGGTGGCAGAATCTGTTGCCGCAGTGGATGGCAAAGATATCTATACCACGATTGATAGTCGGATCCAAAGTTATTTGGAAACATTGATGGATAAAGTGTTCAAAGAATACGAACCAGAAGATTTGACCGCCACATTAATGAATGCAAAAACAGGGGAAATCGAAGCGATGGCGCAACGACCAACCTATGATCCAGATGATTTAAGTACCATCAAGACATGGCAGAATTTGTTGGTGGAAGACAACTATGAACCGGGCTCAACCATGAAAGTTTTAACCACTGCGGCTGCTATCGATCAAGGAATATTCAATGAGAATGAAACCTTCACCCCAAGTCCTAATGGGTTGAAACTGTACGATGCCACCATCAATGACTGGGACTTTGGACAAAAAGGGACATTGACGATGCGTCAAGCTCTTTCTTGGTCCAGTAATATTGGGATGGTCACGTTGGAACAACGGATGACTGACCGCTGGCAACAATACTTGCAACAGTTTGGTTTCGGACGCAGCACTTACTCAGGTTTACCAAATGAAAATACCGGGATCATGCCGGAAAATAATCCGGTCAGTCAAGCCATGACCTCTTTTGGTCAAGCTATTGGTGTCACGAATTTTCAAATGATGCAGGCTTTTTCTGCCGTAGCAAATAACGGAACAATGGTTAAGCCGCAGTTCATCAGTAAAATCGTCGATAATGAAACTGGCGAAGAAACCATCACTCAGCCGGAAGTTGTTGGCCATCCAATCACTGAAACAGCCGCGACCAAAGTTCGAGAATATATGCGAGATGTGGTAGAAAGTGAAAATTACGGAAGTGCCTATGGTGTCTATAGTGTACCGGGGTATAATATCTCGGCCAAAACCGGGACTGCCCAAGTCGCAGATCCGAAAACGGGAAAATACTTGTCTGGCGATTCCAACTACCTTTATTCCATCGTCGAAATGGTTCCTTCCGAAGACCCAGAATACATTCTGTATTTAACGATCAAACTACCAAAAACACATGACAGTGACGCATTGGCAAAAATCGCCAATCCGTTGATGAAACGTGTGATGGATTTAAAGAAAGCTACGTTAGAAGACACAACAACAGAATCGAGTCAGAAAGTGACAGTGAACGATTACCGGAAATTAGATACAACGACAGCAGCAAGTGATGTGCAAAAACTTGGCTTAGCGCCAGTTGTACTAGGAGATGGCAATACGGTCATCGATCAATCCTTGGATACGGGATCAACCGTATTACCCGGGGAGCGAGTTCTTTTACTGACAGATAGTGACAAAGTTTATATGCCTGATACGACCTCCTGGTCAAAAGCCGATATCGTCAAGTTAGGCAAGATGTTGGATGTTGATGTCAAATTTGAAGGCGATGGGTATTGTGTTTCACAAAGTCTGTCACCGTATGAGGAAATCAAGGATCAAACGATCACATTCAAATTGAGCGAATAAGATTAAATGGGAGAGAACGCTATGAAATGGACAGAGATGATATTGCCACTTGCCAGCAGTTTTGCAATCGTTACTGCTGCAATGCCGCTATTTATCGGCTATTTTCAAATGAAAAAATACGGACAAGAGATTCGTGGGGAAGGGCCAAAATGGCATAATGTCAAGGCGGGCACTCCTACGATGGGCGGCTTCGTATTTTTGATTGCGGCACTGATCACAGCTATTTGGGTGGGTGCGTGGCAGCAACAACTGACAGCATCCCTGTTCATTTTGTTATTTATTGTCTTGGTCTATGGCGCCCTTGGATTTTTAGATGACTTTATCAAAATTTTCAAGAAGCGTAACATGGGATTGAATTCTATCCAGAAACTGATTGGCCAAATCGTAGGGGGCATTGTCTTCTACCTCGTTTTCTTGTCAGAAGGAAATGCCAATACGCTAAACTTTTTTGGAATTGAGCTGCCACTATCATTTTTCTATGGTGCATTTGTGATTTTTTGGTTAGTCGGTTTTTCAAATGCGGTTAACTTAACAGACGGAATTGATGGCTTGGTGGCAGGACTGGGCACGATTTCTTTTGCCACTTACGGACTTATTGCTTGGCGACAAGATCAAATCGATGTCCTCATCGTTTGTTTAGCGGTCATTGGCGGCTTGATCGGATTCTTTCCATACAATCGAAAACCAGCAAAAATATTTATGGGCGATGTGGGCTCCCTTGCATTAGGTGGTCTTTTAGCGGCAATTTCGATATTGCTTCACCAAGAATGGACGTTGTTGCTGATCGGACTTGTTTATGTGATTGAAACAGCAAGTGTGATGTTGCAAGTTGCTTCTTTCAAATTGACTGGTAAACGCATTTTTAAAATGTCGCCTATTCATCACCATTTTGAAATGAGTGGCTGGTCGGAATGGAAGATCGATACAATTTTTTGGCTGATCGCTTTAGGATGTTCGATCATCACATTAGTGATTGTATGGTAGGAGAGATGAATCATATGAAAAATATAAATGAATATCAAAATAAAAAAGTTCTTGTGCTAGGATTGGCAAAAAGTGGGTTTAGTGCGGCTAAATTGTTACACAATTTGGGCGCACTTGTTACGGTTAATGACGGAAAACCCTTTGCCGAAAATCCAGAAGCACAGGATCTTTTGGCGTTAGGCATCAAAGTGATCACTGGCAGTCATCCTATCGAACTGTTGGATGAAGGATTTTCACTGGTGGTCAAAAATCCGGGAATTCCTTACGAGCAACCGATTGTTCAAAAAGCGATCGAGAAAGATATTCCCATCATCACAGAAGTTGAGTTGGCTTATAAAATTTCTGACGCACCCATCATTGGGATCACGGGAACCAACGGAAAGACCACAACCACTACGATGATTGCAAATGTCTTAAATGCAGGGCTTACAAAAGGTCGGGCATTGTTATCCGGAAATATCGGCTTTCCAGCAAGTACAGTGGCTCAAACTGCGACCGCGGAAGATCGTTTGGTCATGGAGCTATCCAGTTTCCAATTAATGGGGATCGATACCTTTCACCCAAACATTGCGGTGATTACGAATATTTATGAAGCCCATCTTGATTATCACGGCAGCCGTTCTGAATATGTTCGTGCCAAATGGCGGTTGCAACAAAATATGACCGAAAAAGATTTTCTGGTCATCAACTGGAATCAGCCAGAACTGATGGAACTTTCTCAGCAAACAAAAGCACAAGTAGTGCCTTTTTCAACAAAACAAAAAGTTGAAGGTGCGTATCTTTTAGAAGAACAGCTTTATTTTAAAGATGAAGTGATCATGCCTGTTTCTGAACTTGGCGTTCCAGGAAACCACAATATTGAAAATGCGTTAGCTGCGATTGCAGTGGCCAAACTAGAAGGCGTGAAAAATGAAGCCATCGCACAAGCCTTACATACCTTTACTGGTGTGCCTCATCGTACCCAATATGTGGATACGATTGCTGGAATTCGTTTCTTTAACGACTCGAAAGCCACCAATAGTTTGGCAACTGAAATGGCATTAGGCGGCTTTCAAAATGAACAATTGATTTTGTTGGCTGGCGGTCTGGATCGCGGCAACTCCTTTGATGAACTGATCCCAGCATTGCAAAACCTAAAGGCAATCATTTTGTTTGGCCAAACAAAAGACAAACTTGCTGAAACTGCTCGTAAAGCAGGAATCAAAACGATCGAATTAACAGAAGATGTGACAACGGCCGTCCCTCTTGCGTATCGATTAAGTCAACCAGGAGATACCGTGCTTTTATCACCAGCCAATGCAAGTTGGGATCAATATCCTAATTTTGAAGTGCGCGGAGATAAATTTATGGCGGCAGTAGCAGAACTTAAGAGAAATGAGCGAAGCGAATGAAAATACTTGTAACTGGTGGTGGAACCGGAGGACATATCTATCCGGCGTTATCTTTTGTCGACTATGTTCGTTCCATTGACCCAACAGCTGAATTTTTATATATTGGGGCTAACCGTGGTTTAGAGAACAAAATCGTTCCTCCTACTGGCATCCCATTTAAAACATTAGAAATCCAAGGCTTCAGACGGAAACTTTCATTGGATAACGTGAAAACGATCCACCTCTTTTTGAAAAGTTACCGGGAAGCAAAAAAAATACTTAAGGAATTTCAGCCAGATGTTGTGATCGGAACTGGGGGCTATGTGTCTGGCGCAGTGGTCTATGCGGCATCTGCCCTCAAGATTCCGACGATCATCCATGAGCAAAACAGTGTTCCGGGGATCACGAATAAATTTTTGACTAGGTATGTGGATAAAATCGCGATCGCCTTTCAAGATGCTGCCCATTATTTTCCTGAAAAGAAGACTGTCTTAGTAGGAAATCCTCGGGGACAGGAAGTGAAAAACAGCCAGAAATCGGCGATCCTTGCTTCCTATGATCTTGATCCTAAGAAAAAAACAGTTCTGGTTTTTGGCGGTAGTCAAGGGGCACTGAAAATCAATCAAGCGATCATTGAAGCCATCCCCCTTTTCGCCCAAAAAGACTACCAGTTGCTCTATGCTTCTGGTGAGCGTTATTATCAAGAAATTGAAGAAAAAATCGGGATGTCAAAAGATGCTTTTCCAAATATCAGCATCCGTCCCTACATTGATCAAATGGCAGAAGTCATGGCCAATAGTGATTTGCTGATCGGACGAGCAGGGGCTACATCGATCGCAGAATTTACTGCACTAGGGTTACCAGCAATTTTGATTCCTAGCCCTTATGTGACCAATGACCATCAAACGAAAAATGCGCAAAGCTTGGTCAATGCTGGAGCAGTTAAGATGATTGCGGATAGCGAGTTGAATAGTCAAAATCTTATTGCCTGTGTCGATGCGATCATGAGTGATGAAAACCTACGGATAGAAATGGCGAAGGCATCGAAAGAGCAAGGAATCAGTGATGCTTCTGAACGGCTATTTCGACTTGTGCAAGAGGTAATCAAATAGTACAATGTGTTGGATAGAAAGGAGAGATTGTCATCAGTAAAGATCAGAAACCGCATGATGATCAAACCACCCCCACGACAGAAGAATTGACTCCTTGGCAGAAAGAAAATCTGCGTTACCAAAAAGAGCATGGCGAACAACCTGGCTGGTCTCCTTCCGTCATTTCAGGAAATCATTCAGATAAAGACCAAGAACAGTATCAAGAAACGGATACCGAAGAACATCAAGCAGAGCTTGACGAGTCGGAGACAAATGCGTCGGATTCAGTTCCCCGCTCGTTTGCTGATCGGTTACCAAACATAAAAAAATACCGTAATCGAATTTTGTGGCGGCGACTGCTATTGATCATAGGAGTTTTATTGATCCCGTTACTCATTGTGCTGTATTACGTTTCTCCGTTGAGTAAATTAGCAAGTATTACAGTCGTGGGCAATGATCAAGTACCTACCCAATCCATTATCGAACATTCAGAATTGACCACCGGAGAAGAATTGTGGCCACAGTATTTTGATCGGGAACAAACGGAGCAAGCCATCAAAAAAGCATTGCCTCGTGTTAAAAATGTCCAAGTCACGATTACTTCTTTTAACCAACTCAAGGTCAAGGTATCTGAGTATCACGAAGTCGCGTTATTGGCTAGTGATAACCAATATTCTCCAATTCTGGAAAGTGGTGCGGTGCTCAAAGAACCAAGTGATCAACCAGTGGAAGGCCTTCCTATCTTGGAAAGTTTTTCAGATCAGTCAAAAATCAAAGAAGTTCTGACTGCGTATCAGCAGTTAAATCAAGAGATCCGAGAAGGGATTTCTCAGATCAAATACACGCCTCGTAAGAGCAATGATGAACTTTTGACAATCTATATGAACGATGGCAATCAAGTGATTGTAAACATTTCGAATATGGTCAGTCAAATGCAATATTATCCGCAAATCGTAAAGGATTTAAAAGAGGACAGTATCATTGATATGGAAGTGGGAATCTTCACTTATCCGATTTCCAATACAAAAGAGAGTAAAACAAGCACAGAACAATCGACCGAAGGGGATTCTTAGGAAAAATTCAAGAGTTTTTTTCATTAACTTGTTTCTAAAAATCGCTATTATATGGTAGAATTGGTAACAGTGAACAAATTATTCTAATTAAATATAAATACGAACTTTTCAAGGTTCGCGATATATGCAAATTAAGTAGGAGGGAACCCCATCCATGGCAAAAACGGGAATGTATGTTGGCCTCGATATTGGTACGACATCTGTGAAAGTTGTTGTAGCTGAATACGTTGATAGCCAAATGAACATTATTGGTGTAGGAAATGCAAAATCAGAAGGAATCAACCGCGGAATCATTGTAGACATTGACAAGACGGTTCAAGCCATCCAAAGAGCAGTAAGACAAGCAGAAGAAAAAGCAGGTATTCAAATTCGCAGCGTGAGTGTAGGAGTGCCAGCTAATCTATTAGAAGTTGAAAATTGCCAAGGGATGATTGCTGTTAACAGCGAATCAAAAGAAATCACTGATGAAGATGTACGTAACGTAGCATCAGCAGCGCTTGTTCGTTCTACACCTCCTGAAAGACAAATCATTGCCATTTTACCACAAGAGTTTACTGTGGATGGCTTTGAAGGAATCAAAGACCCTCGCGGAATGATTGGCGTCCGTTTGGAGATGTTTGGGGTAGTTTACACCGGCCCTAAAACCATCTTGCACAATATTCGCAAATGTGTTGAAAAGTCTGGCTTGATTGTCAACGAACTTGTGATCACACCATTAGCTTTGACTGAGTCGATTTTATCAGATGGTGAAAAAGACTTTGGTACGATCGTGATTGATATTGGTGGCGGTCAAACAACAACTTCGGTAATGCATGACAAACAGTTGAAATTCACCCATGTCAATCAAGAAGGTGGAGAATTTGTAACCAAAGACATCTCCACAGTATTGAACACTTCTTTCAATAATGCAGAGGCATTAAAAATCAATTATGGCGATGCTTATCCAGAACGGACTTCGGCAAGCGAAGAATTTCCAGTGGATGTCATTGGTAAATCTGAACCTGTCAAAATCGATGAACGCTATCTGGCTGAAATCATTGAAGCACGAATGGAACAGATTTTTAATAAATCAAAAGATGTATTGGATGAAATCGATGCCTTTGATTTGCCAGGCGGTATTATTTTAACTGGTGGTGCGGCAAGTTTACCTGGTGTCGTTGATTTAGCCCAAGAAGTCTTTGAAACAAATGTTAAATTGTACGTACCAAATCATATGGGATTGAGAAATCCAGTTTTCACTAATGTGATCAGTATCGTTGATTATTCTGCTAATTTAAGTGAAGTTTATCAGCTGGCTAAAAGTGCGATCACGGGTGAGCGTACGACACAACAACAACCTGTGGCGATCCAACAAGAGATTTCTTATGAACAATATGAAGCTCCGGAAGAAACTTATGAAGAACCAGAAGAAGAGAAGAAAAGCGAATCAATTCCAAATCGCGTAAAAGATTTCTTCTCAAATATCTTTGAATAATCTAAAACGATACTCAGGAGGAAGACAAACTATGGAATTTTCAATTGATAACAATATCAATGATGGCGCTGTAATCAAAGTTATCGGTGTCGGCGGCGGCGGCGGCAATGCTGTGAACCGTATGATCGAAGAAAACGTTAAGGGTGTCGAATTTATCGCAGCCAACACAGATGTGCAGGCGCTGAAAAATTCAAAAGCTGAAACAGTTATTCAATTAGGCCCTAAATATACTCGTGGTCTAGGTGCAGGCTCTCAACCAGAAGTTGGGCAAAAAGCTGCAGAAGAAAGTGAAGACGCTATTCGCGATTCCTTGCAAGGGGCAGACATGATCTTTATTACTGCCGGCATGGGTGGAGGTACCGGAACGGGTGCGGCACCAATCGTTGCTAAATTGGCCAAAGAAATCGGTGCTTTGACAGTCGGCGTAGTGACTCGTCCATTCACCTTTGAAGGACCAAAACGTGGCCGTTTTGCAGCGGAAGGAATTGCCAAATTAAAAGAAAATGTTGATACATTATTGATCATCTCAAACAACCGCTTATTAGAAGTAGTTGACAAGAAGACACCGATGTTGGAAGCATTCCGTGAAGCAGACAATGTGTTGCGTCAAGGTGTTCAAGGGATCTCTGATCTAATCACTGCACCAGGCTATGTCAACTTGGACTTCGCTGACGTGAAGACAGTGATGGAAAACCAAGGAACAGCATTGATGGGAATCGGTGTTGCCAGCGGTGAAGAACGTGTCATCGAAGCAACGAAAAAAGCCATTTCTTCACCATTGCTAGAAACATCGATCGATGGTGCAGAACAAGTCTTGCTAAACATTACCGGCGGATTGGACATGACGTTATTTGAAGCACAAGATGCTTCTGATATCGTAGCTCATGCTGCAACTGGCGATGTCAACATTATTCTAGGTACTTCAATCAATGAAGATCTAGGAGATGAAATTCGCGTGACAGTGATTGCTACAGGGATCGATCCTTCAAAAAAGGAACGCTCTTCTCGCACAAGTAGACAAGGCCAAATTCACTCGATTCCACAAAAACCAACGTTAGATATGGATCAAGCGAAACCTTCACATGGAGAAGATGATCATGGTTTTGGCGATTGGGATATTCGCAAAGAACAAAATGTTCGTCCTAAAGTAGAAGGAAGCCAATTTGAAAATGTTGAGAAAAAAGAATTTGATACATTTAACAGAGATGAAGTAAAAACAAATGACGACGATGAATTAAGTACACCCCCATTCTTCCGTCGCAAACGCTAGGAGGCAGAGCACATGATTTCTGAGAACTTGCACAAGATCCAGCAAGAGATCCAGGATTCTTGTGCTCTTGTTTCTAGAAAAGCAAGTGACGTGCGTCTGGTTGCTGTGACGAAATCTGTCGATAGCGAAAAAACACGGGAGATCATCGAGGCAGGGGTTACTGACTGCGGGGAGAACCGTGTAGAAAAATTATTGGAAAAGAAGCAGCTATTGGCTGATTTTCCCGAGGTCAAGTGGCATTTTATTGGTAATTTGCAACGCAGAAAGGTAAAATCAATTATAAATGAAATTCATTATTTTCATGCGTTAGACTCACTGAAGTTGGCTCAAGAGATTCAAAAACGGGCTGTCCAACCAATTGCCTGTTTTGTGGAAGTCAATGTCTCAGGAGAAGCAAGTAAACAAGGAATTGCTCCGGAAACAGTTCGCTCATTTATTGAAGAATTGCAACCTTATGACAAAATCAAGGTTATCGGCTTAATGACCATGGCACCACTTGCTTCTTCAGAAGCAGAGCAACAGCAGTACTTTCATCAATTAAAAACACTACAAGAAAAAATCGCAGCGCTACACTTGGCACATGCTCCTTGTACAGAAACAAGTATGGGCATGAGCAATGATTTTGCCATTGCGATTCAAGCGGGTGCGACAGTTGTTCGTATCGGCACCGCATTATTTCAGGAGTAAAGGAGGTTGACATATGTCTTTAAAAGAAAAACTGACTAATTTTTTTGGATTGACAGACGAAGAAGATTATTACGAAGAAAGTGTAGTCGCTCAAGAATCTGTAAGATCTCCGCAAAATGTCGCAGTCAATCAAAGCAGTTCTTATGCTGCACCGCGTATGACACGCTCTGAAAATACCAATACATTTTCACGAAGCCATATGCCATCACAGCAGGCGCAGCGTGCAGCAGTAGGTGCGGAATATAGCAGTCCTGTTGAAAGACAGCGTCCAGCAAAGACAGAGGAAAAGGTTGTTTCTATGGCGCAACAACGCAGTAATCCCAAAACCAAAGAAATTAAATCCAAGGCTGCAGGGAAGATTACTATCGTAGAACCACGGGTTTATTCAGAAGCAATGGGAATTGCGAAACAAGTGATCAATGGTGATGCTGTACTTGTTAATTTTCATTTAATTGAAGAGTATCAAGCACGGCGAATAGTTGATTTTTTGACGGGAACAGTGTACGCTGAAGATGGTGATATCAAGCGCGTAGGAGATGAAATCTTCTTGTGTACGCCAAAAGGAATGGAGATCGAAGGCACTGCCCAAACATTGGCAGATACTAATTTCTTCGATATCTGAGTCAAGGAGGAAAGCATATTTTAATCTTTAGGTTGTTGAAGCTACTCAGTGATGCAGTATATCTTTATACAGTAATGTTAGTGATCTATGCCTTGCTTTCTTGGTTTCCGGGAGGATACCAATCAGCATTTGGCCGCTTCTTATCAAGAATCTGTGAACCGTATTTAGGTTTATTTGATCGTCTGAAGCTGAGCTTTGGCGGCATTGATTTTACGATTGCGTTTGCTATTATTGTACTACAGCTCGCATCACAAGGACTGTTCGTTATTCTACAAGCAATCTTATTCTAACGTAAGGGGTGAAATCGGTGAACGCAAATGTCTATCAACATTTTCGAAACGATGAGCACCCTTTTATTGATTCTGCACAAGGTTGGATCGAACAAGTGCAGATGCAATACGCCCCTCACTTAACAGATTTTCTTGATCCGCGTCAAGCCTATATTCTTGAAAGCTTGATTCGTCAATCAACCGATTTGAGTTTTCAATTTTTTGGCGGTTATGAAGCTGCTGAAAGAAGACGGTGTCTCATTTATCCAGATTATTACCAACCTACCAGTGAGGAATTTGATTTGGTTTTGTTTACCATTATCTATCCCAAAAAATTCACTGTACTGAGTCATGGGAAGGTGTTAGGAACATTAATGGGCACAGGGGTCAAAAGGCAATACTTTGGTGACATCATTTCTGATGGGGAAAATTGGCAAGTATTTGTGGCAAGTGAAATTAGTTCCTTTGTCCAAACGCAGGTCGATAAAATCGGAAATGTCTCAGTTCGACTCGAAGAAACAAAGTACACGGAATTGATCATACCAAAAGACGGTTGGAGCGAAGAACGAGAAACCGTTAGCTCTCTTCGTTTGGATACAGTCATTTCTGCTGTCTATAATATTTCGCGCCAGCGTTCCAAACAACTCATCGAGTCTGGCAAAGTGAAAGTCAATTGGACAGAAACGTTACGTCCAGATTTTATGTTGGATCTACTGGATATCGTATCGATTAGAGGATTTGGACGTATCCAGATTCAGGGGTTAGAAGGTACGACGAAAAAAGAAAAAGTTAGATTGTTGTTAGGTGTATTACGTAAATAAATCAAAGAGGTGTAAATTTATGGCATTAACTCCATTAGACATTCAAAACAAAAACTTTTCAGTAAAAATGCGCGGATACAATCAAGATGAAGTCGACGATTTTCTAGATATGATCGTTCGTGACTACGAAGAAGCCGTTCAAAAGAACCGTGAATTAGAAAAGTCACTGAAGCATGCAGAAGAAAAACTTGAATATTTCAATGAGTTGAAGGATGCGTTGAACCAATCAATCATCGTTGCTCAAGATACCGCAGATAAAGTGAAAACCAGTGCTAGCAAAGAATCTGAAGTGATCGTTACTTCTGCGCAAAATCGAGCTGATGAATTGATTACGAATGCTGAAAAACGTGCTCATGCATTGACGACAGCTGCTGAAGAAAAAGCCAAAGAAATTCTGACAGGTGCCACGAACGATGCGCGTCAATTGGCAACTGAAACCAATGATTTGAAGAAGAAGACACGGGTCTTCCACAACAATCTTTTGGTTATGTTGCAAACGCAATTAGAGCAAGTAAAGAGTCCAGAATGGGAAGAAATCTTAGCACCATTCTCTAGCTATGTAAAAGATTCTCATCAAGTAATCAAAGAAGTTTTATCAAAAGAACTTGACAGCGAAAATGATTCTGAAGTAAACTCAGAAGCAGTGGATGGTCCTGAAGTTGCAGTTGTGGAATCCAGTGAAAAAGAAATTGATGTAGAAGAAAATCCAGAAGTGAAAACATTGGACGACGCGCGTCAATTATTAGATGAATTAAATAAAACAAATGACTAATATACAGAACAGAAAAATTTCTTATATTTTTAAAGCGAGTCTGGGAGAGTGGAAGCCAGATAAAACCCTGTAAGAAATTAGATCATCTGTTAGTCTTGGTCTTGAAAAAGTGGTAGAGTCCAACGTTTGATCTCGTTACCGATCAACAAAGAATTGTCTCTGACAATAAAATTTGGGTGGTACCACGAACACGTTCGTCCCTTTCCGGGATGGAGGTGTTTTTTTTATTTCTTAAAAAAGACTGGACATACAAGACTCATCCAATGAGGAAAGTTCAGTGGGGATGCATCTTGGCAATTGTTTTGAATAAAATGCATTCGCACATATCTATAATTATGAGTAATCAGAAGGAGCGAAAACAATGAAGATGAAAGAAACATTGCATCTGGGAAAAACAGCTTTTCCGATGCGGGGAAATTTGCCAAATCGTGAAGTCGAATGGCAAAAAGACTGGGAAGAACAAAATATCTACCAACAAAGACAAGCACTAAATGAAGGCAAACCAACGTTTGTCCTGCATGATGGCCCTCCTTATGCAAATGGGAATATCCACATTGGTCATGCATTGAACAAAATCAGTAAAGACATTATTGTACGTTCTAAATCCATGTCAGGGTTCCGCTCACCATATGTACCAGGTTGGGATACCCATGGACTGCCAATCGAACAAGTGTTGACAAACAAAGGCATCAAACGCAAAGAAATGACCCTTGCTGAATATCGCAGAAAATGTGAAGAGTATGCATTAACACAAGTAGATACCCAACGGGAAGACTTCAAACGTTTAGGCATCTCAGGTGATTGGGATCATCCTTACATCACATTGACACCTGATTACGAAGCGGCTGAAATCCGGGTATTTGGAAAGATGGCAGAAAAAGGCTACATCTACAAAGGATTAAAACCAATCTACTGGTCACCATCCAGCGAGTCTTCATTGGCTGAAGCAGAGATCGAATACAAAGATGTTAAATCTCCTTCGATTTATGTCGCATTCCCTGTAGCAGATGGAAAAGGCATCCTTGACGAAGATACTTCTTTCGTTATTTGGACGACGACACCTTGGACATTGCCAGCTAACTTAGGAATTTCAGTAAACCCAACATTTACTTACTTACAAGTGCTAGCTGATGGCCGTAAATTTGTGATTGCAAAAGACTTATTGGAAACCGTTCAAGCAGCTATTGGTTGGGAAAATGTCGAAATCCTGCAAGAGATTGCTGGTGAAAAACTAGAATACATGACTGGCCAACATCCTTTCTATGATCGGACTTCATTGGTGATGCTCGGTGACCATGTAACATTGGAAGCAGGTACTGGACTGGTTCATACGGCGCCTGGACACGGGGAAGATGACTACATCGTAAGCAAAAAATATAAATTAGATGTATTGTCTCCTGTCGATAGTCGTGGGATGTTTACAGAAGAAGCACCAGGATTTGAAGGGATCTTCTATGACAAAGCGAACCCAATGATCACCGATTTGTTAGCAGAAAAAGGTGCATTATTGAAACTTGATTTCTTCGTCCATAGCTATCCTCATGACTGGCGGACCAAAAAACCAGTGATTTATCGGGCAACCCCACAATGGTTTGCTTCAATCGATCAATTCCGTCAAAATATCCTTGATGAGATCGAAAAAGTGGACTGGATCATTCCATGGGGCAAAACGCGCTTGTACAACATGATTCGTGATCGAGGCGATTGGGTCATCTCCCGTCAACGTGCCTGGGGTGTACCGTTGCCGATTTTCTACGCTGAAAACGGCGAAGCAATCATCACGCCAGAAACCATCGAGCATGTAGCGACACTATTTGAAGAACACGGCTCTAATATCTGGTTTGAAAAAGAAGCCGAAGAATTATTGCCAGCAGGCTTTACCCATCCAGGTTCACCAAATGGCAAATTCTCTAAAGAAACAGATATCATGGATGTCTGGTTTGATTCTGGTTCTTCACATGAAGCAGTCTTGCGCCAACGCCCAGAGTTGACTTTCCCAGCTGACATGTACTTGGAAGGATCCGATCAATACCGCGGCTGGTTTAACTCAAGTATCACCACAAGTGTAGCCATCAATGGGGAAGCACCTTACAGAGCAGTCTTGTCTCAAGGCTTTACATTGGATGGTGAAGGCCGTAAGATGAGTAAATCTCTTGGAAATACCATTGCACCAGAGAAAGTAATCAAACAAATGGGTGCCGATATCCTTCGCCTATGGGTCAGCAGTGTGGATTACGAAGCAGATGTCCGAGTTTCAATGGATATTTTGAATCAAGTCTCCGAAGTTTACCGTAAGATCCGTAATACAATGCGTTTCTTATTAGCCAATACCGCTGATTTCGATCCAAAAACGGATATGGTTTCTTATGAAAACTTACGCTCTGTGGACAAATACATGCTAGTTCGGTTAAACGAGACGATCAAAACCATTCGTGAAGATGGATATGAAAAATACAATTTCTTGCATATCTATAAGACAATCATCAATTTCTTGACCGGCGATCTGTCTGCTTTCTATTTAGACTTTGCGAAAGATGTTGTTTATATCGAAGCTGAAAATGATCCACAACGACGAGCAATGCAAACTGTCTTTTATCAAACGGCAGTGGCTTTGACAAAATTATTGACGCCAATCATTCCTCACACAGCAGAAGAAATCTGGTCTCACTTAAAAGAAGAAGAAACCTATGTTCAACTAGCTGAATTGCCAAGCTATCAATCATTTGCCAATCAAGATGAGTTGCTTGATCTGTGGACGGCATTCCTTTCCTTCCGTGACAATGTCCTAAAAGCATTGGAAGAAGCTCGGAATGCAAAACTGATCGGTAAGTCTTTGGAAGCAAAAGTGACGATTTATCCATCACAACCGTTAGCAGATCTATTAACAGCTGTCGATGCTGATCTTGCCCAATTATTGATCATTTCACCAGACTTCTTTGAAATCAAAGAAGTAGGTAGTGCCGCTCCAGAAGCAGCGCTGCAATTTGAAGATGGCGCAATCTTGATCGAAAAAGCCGATGGCGAAGTCTGCGACCGTTGCCGGCAAGTCCGGACAGATGTCGGGGTTGATGAAAAACTACCAACACTTTGCGGACGCTGTGCGCATCTAGTGGAAGAACATTACCCAGAAGCTGTTGCTGAAGGTTTTGAGAATTAAACAAGAACGAAGTTTAAGCAAAAAAAGAAACGCGTGTCATTGGGAGAGTCAATATCTTCCAGTGGCACGTATTTTTTTGGTCAGTTCAACTAGCAGACGTAGCACTTAGCATTGTGGTTCTTTTTCCTGCGCTAGCAGCAGAGATAAATACGTAACGGTGGCACAATGGTGCTGGTCTTTTGCCCATCTTTTCCCGATTGATTTCACCCATTCAGCATTTTTCCAACTCCTCAATCAACTTGCAGAAAAAGATTGCAAGATTTACATAGAAAAGGTAAACTATTAAAAATCGGAATATTCAGACTATTGAAAGAGAGGATGAGGGGATGAGGAAAAAAGAGACGTTCATGTATGAGCCTCGTTTTGAAAGCGATGCTTGTGGTATGGGCTTTATCGCACAAAAAGATGGCTTATACTCTCGAAAGCTGATTGAAAATGCGTTGACGATGTTAGGGCGAATGAATCACCGTGGCGGTACAGGAGCCGAACCAGATACGGGGGATGGTGCGGGGGTGCTGATGGCATTGCCTGATCCTTTTTTTCAAGCCATCGCTCTAGCAGCAGAGATTGTTTTGCCCCCGAAAGGTCACTATGCAGTAGGCATGGTTTTTTTGCCGCAAGAACATGAATCTGCTGTTAAACTACGAACAGCCGTTGTTCAGGATATTCAACAGATGGGCTTTCGGGTGTTGTGGCAGCGGGAAGTTCCCTATGACTATTCGCAATGTGGGCCAGGAGCACAAAAAGTGATGCCCAATTTTTGCCAACTCTTTATTGAAAAACCTCTTGATGTGACAGTGGGGAGAGATTTTGAAGATCGCTTGTATCGTTTGCGGCGTCAATTAGAAAAAACCTATGCAGCCAAGGAACTAGCTATCTGTAGTCTCTCTAGCCAGACAATTGTCTACAAGGGCATGTTACATGCGTACCAAGTCGGATTATTTTATAAGGACTTGCAAGATCCCCGCATGACTTCCAGTATTGCATTGACTCACTCTCGTTTTTCAACGAATACATTCCCTAGCTGGAATCGAGCGCAGCCCTTTCGTTTTTTAGCTCATAATGGGGAAATCAATACCCTAAGAGGCGCTGAAAATTGGATGCAGAGCCATCAAATCGAAGTCTATGATGAAGAAAATTCGGATTCCGCAAAACTTGAGAATTGCATGGAGTTTTTGTATCGCCAAGGAAGAGATTTACCTCAAGCGTTGTTGATGATGGTACCTGAAGCTTGGTCAAAAGAAGCGGGTTTGCCAGAAGAACTGGTCGCTTTTCATGAGTACAATGCTAGTTTTATGGCACCATGGGATGGACCGGCAGCACTTTGCTTTACGGATGGTGAGTTGGTGGGGGCTGCTTTGGATCGCAATGGATTACGACCTTCCCGCTATTCAATCACGAAGGATGGTTTCGTTGTCGTAGCCTCCGAATCAGGGGTGGTTGATCTACCTGCAGCAGAAGTCATTGAAAAAGGGGTTTTAGGCCCAGCCAATATGTTTCTGGTCGATACTAAAAATGGCGTGATTTTGAGAAATAAAGAGATCAAAGAAAAATATGCCCAAGCACATCCTTATCGGGAATGGTTGACAGAGAACTTATTAACACTGGATGACTTACCGGAAGTCGCTTTTTCTGATGGATTATCGGCAGAGTCACTGCAGCGTTTATGGAAACTTCATGGGTACACGGAGGAAATCATCCGGACATTGTTGATTCCTATGGCTGCAGGAGAGGAACCGGTTATCTCCATGGGCTTTGATTCGCCATTGGCAATTTTAAGCGAACGTCCCCAGTCACTTTTTACGTACTTTAAGCAACAATTCGCGCAAGTAACGAATCCGCCGATTGACGCGATTCGCGAAAAGCTAGTGATCGGTACAGAATTGTTTCTGGGACGAGATGGCGATGTTACAAGAGATCTTAGCCAAAATTGCCACAAATTAAAAATCGCTAGTCCGATTTTAGGCACCAGCGAGTATCTGAAAATCAAACATCTAAATCAGAAGCAACAGTCGGCGGCGGTTCTCTCTATTCTTTATTCTGTGGCTGGTAATGAGCAGTCACTGCAGCAAGCATTAGACACGCTTTTTAAGGAAAGTGAAGCCAACATTGATCAAGGGGCGACGATTCTTGTGCTAAGTGATCGCGAGCCCATTGCACCACAACCAGGGAAGATGGCCATTCCCATCTTGTTAGCTGTTTCGGGCTTGCATAATTATTTGGTACGAAAAGGAAAACGAGGGTTTGCCTCAATCATTGTTGACACGGCTGAAGTCTGCGAAGTGCATCACTATGCCATGCTCGTTGGCTACGGTGCCAGTGGGATCCATCCTTATGGTGCTTATGAAACACTGCGCCATTATGACATGAGTGACCATGTCGAAAAGTACCGTCAGGCCTGTGAAAAAGGACTCATAAAAATCATGTCTCGTATGGGAATTTCAACCATTGCCGGTTATCATGGTGCTCAGCTTTTTGAAGCGGTGGGGATCTCGCCGCAAGTTATTGAGACTTATTTTACCGGGACTGTCTCACGGATTGGCGGACTGTCGTTGAAACAAATCGAGCAAGAGTATTTTGAGCGCTACAAAGCGGCCTATGGTGAAAAACAACAGGATTATCTAGATTCAGGCGGTAGCTTTCAATTTAAAGCAGATGGCGAGCATCACCTTTTTAATCCCAAAACCATCTATCATTTTCAAAAAGCGGTACGAACAGGAGATTATCAGTTGTATAAGGAATACGCAACGATCATGAATCAGGAAGCTTTAAGTACACCGACGACACTTCGTTCCCTTTGGGCGTTCAATCCTGCGCGCCAGCCGATTCCGCTGGAGGAGGTCGAGCCTGCTGCTCAAATCGTGAAACGTTTCAAAGTAGGTGCAATGTCTTATGGCTCGCTAAGTGAGGAAGCCCATAAGTGTATTGCTGAGGCGATGAATGCTATCGGAGCGAAATCCAATAGTGGGGAAGGTGGGGAACATCGCGAGCGTTTCAAAGCGGTCAACGGCAAAAATTATAATAGTCGGATCAAGCAAGTTGCTTCTGGCCGTTTTGGAGTCAACGCGGAGTATTTGATGAGTGCCGATGAGTTGCAAATCAAGATGGCACAAGGCGCAAAGCCAGGGGAAGGCGGTCAACTGCCTGGAAATAAAGTTTTTCCTTGGGTCGCTGAGATCCGTGGGTCAACACCAGGGGTTCGCTTGATTTCACCGCCGCCCCACCACGACATTTATTCGATTGAAGATCTGGCACAATTGATTCATGATTTAAAGACCATCAACCCGTATGCGCGCATCAATGTGAAGCTGGTAGCCAGCACAGGTGTCGGGACGATTGCAACTGGTGTAGTCAAAGCAGGTGCCGATGTGGTTGTCATATCTGGCTATGATGGCGGTACCGGTGCTTCTCCCCGCAATTCTATCAGAGATGCAGGATTGCCTTGGGAAATGGGGTTAGCAGAGGCACATCAAACATTGTCGCTGAATCATCTTCGTCAGCGGATGACCTTAGAAACCGATGGTAAACTGATGACAGGGAGGGATATTGCGATTGCCGCACTTTTGGGTGCTGAAGAGTATAGTTTTGCTTCATTGGCTCTTGTGGCGATCGGATGTGTGATGATGAGGGTCTGTAGTTTGAATACTTGTCCCGTAGGTATCGCCACCCAAAATCCCGCTTTACGAAAGTTTTTTGCTGGCAAACCGGAACATATTATTCATACCATGTTTTTCTTAGCAGAAGACCTAAGAGAAATCATGGCAGAATTGGGATTTCGTACGATTGATGAGATGGTGGGGCACACAGAAGTCTTGGCACCTCGTTTCATTGCCAAAGGAAAAGCAAAATCGTTGGATTTCACTCGCCTCTTGGGTACGACACTTCCGATTGCGCGTAAAGTAACGGATCCCTTTTTGGAGAAACGGCAATGGCCGGAGTTGGATAGTTTTGCTAAAGCTGCAATTGAGAAGCAGCATCCTGTAGTTATCAGTCAACCGATCAACAATATTCAGCGTTCTGTTGGTGCCCGCATGGGGGGATGGATTGCCGAACGTTTTGGAAACTATGAACTTCCTCCAGGGTTGCTGCAATTCAATTATCAGGGTATCGCGGGGCAAAGTTTTGGTGCCTTTGCAACGCAAGGACTTGAGCTGAGATTGGTTGGTGAAGCCAATGATTACGTGGCCAAAGGATTAAGTGGTGGCCGGTTGATCATTGTTCCGCCAGCGGACGCGAGTTATGATATTGAGCAGTCGCCTATCGTAGGAAATGTGGCATGCTTTGGGGCAAATCGCGGAGAAGCCTATTTCAGAGGGCTAGCAGGTGAACGTTTCTGTGTACGAAATAGCGGAGCAAAAGTGGTTGTCGAAGGAATCGGTGATCATGGCTGCGAGTATATGACCGGAGGTGTCGCTGTTATTCTAGGCAAGACAGGGCGCAATTTTGCGGCGGGGATGTCTGGTGGCATCGCCTATGTGTACGATCCGGAGCAGACGTTTGCTGCTCAGTGCAATTTGGAAATGGTGGAATTATTTAAGGTAGATGAGAGTGGGGATGATGCGGTGCTGAAAGAATTGATCGAGAACCATTTTACCTATACAGATTCCTTGAAAGCAGCCGAGATTCTAAGTGATTGGCTCCATCATAAGCAGTTGTTCATCAAAGTTTATCCTAAGGAATACCATCAAATGGTGGAAGCGACTCATCAATTGGCACAACAAGGTCTCTCCGGGGATGAATTGATCGCTAAAGCGTTTGAGTCAGTTGTCGGTCCTCAGTTGACAATCCCAGGAAAGGAGCATGACTAATATGGCAGATCCTTTTGGTTTCTTAAAATATCCGCGAAAAGAAAATCCGTATCGACCAGTAGCAGAGCGGATCACTGATTGGCAAGAACTGCAAGAACCATTGCCGGCAAGGGAGCGGCAGGAACAAGCCGCTAGATGTATGAATTGCGGTATTCCCTTTTGCCATACCGGTTCTTTCTACGGTGAGCAACGGACAGTTTCTGGATGTCCTAACGATAATTTGATCCCTGAATGGAATGATCTGGTTTATCAAGGCAGGTTTCAAGCGGCTTTTGAACGATTAGCAAAAACGAACCCATTACCTGAGATGACTGGGCGGGTTTGTCCAGCGCCTTGTGAGAAAGGCTGCACGGAAGCGCTAAATGGAAGTGGTGTCACGATTCATGACAATGAGCGTTTCATTATCGATACCGCTTTTGAGAATGATTGGGTCCGAGCATCAGGAGAACCGCAAGCAGCAACTGGTTTCAAAATCGCCATCATCGGCAGTGGACCAGCGGGGCTCTCCGCTGCTTGGCGATTGAATCAGTTAGGGCATCAAGTGACGGTTTATGAACGCAGTGATCGTTGCGGAGGTTTGCTGATGTATGGTATTCCTAATATGAAACTAGACAAAGCTGTCGTTCAGCGTAGAATCGATTTGATGGCAGAACTAGGCGTGACATTCTTAACGAATGTCGAAGTCGGTCGCGACATTTCTGCTGATGAATTAGAAGCTGCGTATGATCGAATCATTATTTCGGCTGGCGCCAGTGTCCCGCGGGATTTAGATATCCCGGGAAGGGCTTTGACAGGGATTCAGTTTGCAGTTGATTATTTGACAGCTGCGACCAAAGAAGTGTTGAACTATGGGAAAGCCGCAAATGAATCCTTGGCTGGTAAACACGTGGTCGTAATCGGAGGCGGAGATACCGGAAATGATTGCTTAGGGACTGCGATGCGTCAAGGGGCTGCTTCTGTTCGTCAGTTGGAAATCACCCCAAAGCTTCCAGAACAACGTTTAGCTGGCAATCCATGGCCTGAATATCCGATGACAGCAAAAATTGGCTATGGACAGGAAGAAGTTGCCGCGATTCTACAAGAAGATACCTATCACAGTATTTCGACGACGGCTTTTGTAGGGGCAGAGCGAGGACAAGTGATTGGGATCGAAACCGTCAAAGTAGATGCAAATTTTCAGCCAATCTCTGGTACAGAGCAAGTGATGAAAGCCGATTTAGTTTTGTTGGCAATGGGCTTTCTAGGGCCAGAAACCCACTTGTTAGACGCCTTCAATGTCCATGAAATCTATGATGATTATACGACTAATAATGAACGGGTACTGGTAGCTGGCGATGCCAAAAGAGGCCCCAGCTTAGTGATTTGGGCAATCCGAGAGGGGCGTCTGGCTGCGGAGAAAGTCGATCAATCGCTGCGGACCTTGATTTATCAATAAATGTAGCAAAAATATCGAAAAAAATGCGACAGATACGACAAATAAACCGAAGGATAGTGAGAAGCGACGGGCCATCTTGGGCTGAGGAGAAATCCTCTACGCTTAACAGGTATCCTTCGGTTTTGTTGAATCTACTATTGCTGATATTAGTTAGTGGTTTCTTAATACTGTGCCCGCGGTCCGCCGATATATTTTGGCCGGGAACCTAATGCCGTCACATGAGCTGCCCCTAAGGTTTTAATACTTGGCCGAATAGGGATTTGTACGTGTTTGATATGCATGCCAATGGCAGTATCACCAATATCAATGCCAGCTTTCGCAACGATATGTTCCACTTCAACGGGATCCTCAAACAAGTGAAATGCGGCTACAGAACACGCGCCTCCTGCATGAAGGGCAGGAACAACTGCCACTTCTTCTAATTGGTAACGCTGGGCCGTGCTGCGCTCTACAGCCAATGCGCGATTCAAGTGCTCACAACCTTGAACGGCTAAGCGAATGCCAAGGGGATCTAAAACCCCTTTGAGAGTCTCCACAATGACCTGGCCTACTTCTTCACTAGAGTTCTTGCCGATCATGCCGCCAACGACTTCACTAGTGGAGCAGCCTAAAACAAATAAATCATTTGGTTGTAAGTGTGCTGTGTCAATTACTTCCGTGGTGATGGTTTCCAAGTCTTTTTTTAGTTGATAAAAATCATTCATTCTCTTACCTCTCATTCAAAGAAAATTTTTGGGTGCGTTTTAAATAATTGACCAGTGGGTAAGCGACCAGAATACCAAAAATATTTTGGACACTATTGCTAAGAATCGAAGCAATGCCTGCGCCAAAGCCAAACATGAAGGTCGTTGCTGCGGCATAGCCTAAAATCATCGTCACGCTTCCCAGACAAAGAGCGAGTAGGGGGTAGTGTCGAAAGCGCCCCGTAAGGTATCCTTGGCAGCCGTGGATCAAAATCGAAAACAAGGCCCATTCAGGATAGCCGGACAAAAAGTCGATGATGCCGCCGCTCAAGCTACCGACGATGGCACCTGAAGGTCCACCCAATAAAAGCGCCGTAGTGTAGATGCCGGCTTCACAGAGAGTCACGACACCTTTTGTCTGAGGAACTGGTAGAACAAACAACAAAGAAAGTGCAGTAGTCAGTGCTGTCAGCATCGCTAACGTTGTTATTTTTTTGGTAGGCATGAGGAAGCTCCTTTCCTGAAATAAGCCAGTTGATCGACATTTCCCAAAGCATTGGTCAACTGCAGTCCATTTTCGATACCCGCAAAAACAAAGGCTTTGGCTTGCTGTACAGCATCCATCATTGAATGGTCACTAGCCAAGAGGGCAGTGACGGCTGCAGATAATGTACAACCAGCACCGTTCGTTGTTTTGCTGGCAGATTTTGGTGCTTCAAAAAAGAAAAAGTCATCGCCATCATAAAGCAAATCGCAGGCACTTGCACCTTTAAGCCGGTTACCCCCTTTGATCAGTACAAAAGCAGGACCCAGCGCTTTGATTTTCTTTGCAGCACTCTTCATTTCTTCCCGAGTAGTGATGGTTTGATTGGCTAGATACTCTGCTTCGACCAAATTGGGTGTAACGAGGGTCGCCAAGGGAAATAAGGATTGCAGCGCATGCTGATATGCTTGATTGGATTGGGTTTGTCCTTCTTTAAAAGCTAAGACTGGATCTAAGATGATCGGGCAGTCTTGGGTCATTAGAAACTGTTTCACGCAGTCAATGGTTGCTAATGAATGTAATAAGCCGATTTTGATAGCCGCCAAATCGGTGAAAGTTGCAATGGAAGCCAATTGAGTATTTAATGCTGCAGAAGGAATGTCATAAATTGTGATTTCCTCGTTGATGGCTGCAACACAAGTTAGCACCATATGACCAAATGTATTGAATTCTTCAAAGGTCTTGATATCTGCAGTGGCACCGCCGCCGGCCAAGCTGTCTAAGCCAGCAATAGTCAATACTTGTTTCATGCATTCACATCCAATCTTTTCTTTTATTATAGCGAACGAGAACAAAATAAAAACAGCCAATTGGCTGTTTTTTTACCCATCCAATTGGCTGCTGCTTATTGATTGTTTAATAGATTTCGTTCGCGATACCACTCATCTGGTTTCCACATCCACTCAAAGCCATCAGCTGCTAAAAGATCATAAGCCGCTTTTGGTCCCATTGTACCGGCAGCATAGTTTGGAAAATCAGGGGTTTCTTTGTCCCAAGCATGTCGGATGACATCAACGATGCGCCAGGATTGAGCAACTTCATCCCAATGAGTAAAGTTAGTGCCGTCACCATTCAATGCATCTAAGATTAGTTTTTCATAGGCTTCCGGCGTATTTTCAACGATTTCGGTACTATTGCGGTAATCCAGTTTAACAGGAAGGGTGTCGAAACCTTGACCGATTTCTTTGCCGTTTAGAGAAAGGGAAAAGCCTTCCGTCGGTTGAATATAAATCGTTAGGACATTCGGTGCTAATTTCTTTTTGCTTTCGCAATCCGTCACATCTTTTTTAAAGACATTCACGGGCACTTGCTTGAAAACGATATTGATCCGAGTGCCTTTTTCTGTTAATCGTTTACCGGTCCGTACATAGAAGGGAACTCCCGACCAGCGGAAGTTATCGATCATAAATTTACCTGCAACAAACGTTTCCGTTGCGGAATCTTCCGCGACATTCATTTCTTCCCGATATCCGGCAAAGTGCTGATCCTCTAGTTGTCCTTGGTCGTACTGTCCGCGGACAAAATTGGTTTTGACTTCTTCTTCCGAATAGATGCGAATCGCATTCAACGCTTTGATTTTTTCTGTGCGGAGCTCTTTTTCCGAGAAGGCGACTGGCGGTTCCATCGCCAATAAGGAAAGAATTTGCAAGATGTGGTTTTGAACCATATCTTTTAAGGCACCACTCTTGTCATAATAGCCGCCGCGTTCTTCCACACCAAGGTCTTCCGCAATATTGATTTGAACGTTGTCGATGTAACGGTTGTTCCATTGAGATTCAAAAATATTATTGGCAAAACGGATCGCAGAGATGTTTTGGATCATTTCTTTTCCTAGATAATGATCGATCCGATAGATTTCTTGTTCACTGAAAACGTGATTGATTTCTTCATTCAATTGTTTCGCAGATTCGTAATCACTACCGAAAGGTTTTTCGATCACCACGCGATGATAGCCTTTGGTTTCTAGCATACCTTGTGATTTTAAATGTGAAACGATGGTACCAAAAAAGTTTGGAGACATGGCAAGGTAAAACAGTTGGTTTCCTTCAAGCTGGTACTTCTTATCTAAAGAATCAGCCAACTCTTTCAAGGAGTCATAGTGAGTGGTATCTGTGACATCATGCGACTGATAATAAAAATGTGAAGCAAAGGTTTCTGCTTGTTCTTTGGAGTCGATCAAATCTTCGATCGTTCCCATCACCACTTCTCGATAATGTTCATCTGACCAAGGGCGGCGAGCCGTGCCGATTACAGCAAAATCTTCTTTAAGATCCCCTTTTTTATACAAACGGAAGAGAGAGGGGTAAAGTTTGCGTTGTGCAAGGTCACCGGTTCCGCCAAAAATAGTAAAAAGTACCTTTTTTTCCATCGTTTTCACTCCTTACAGTTTATCTACAAAAATCGTACTGGCTGCTTTATAACTGACCGCAATTTCTTTGTCTGCGTTTTTGATCGTAATAGGCCCTTCATAAGCTGCCGTATCAATGATTTCAAACTCTTCATGAATGTTCAAGTTGATCGCTACTAGATAGTCCAGCAGTTCACGTTCATCCAGTACACGGGCGATTCGAATTTTGGTTCCCACAGGGTAAGCACTCATCGTCGTCTTTTCCCCTTCATGAACAGGTTGTCCTTGTTCCGGGATCATTCCCCCATGAGGACAAAATTTGGGATGTCCTAGATAGGCCTCCAAATGATCAGCCAATGTCCCTGATGTGACGTGTTCAAGTACCTCCGCATCGTCATGGACTTCATTCCAAGAATAGTTCAAATGCTCGACTAAAAATACTTCCCATAAACGGTGTTTACGGATCAGAGCACTCGCCGAAGCTAGCCCGCTTTCGGTCAATTGAACGCCTTGATAAGGAGAGTGTTCAACTAAGCCTTCCTTTAAAAGCTTAGAGATCATCTCGCTTACTGAAGCAGCTGACACATCCAGACCAGAAACGATTTGCTTGTTATTGATTTTCTTCTGATCACCGCCCAATTCCAAGATGAGCTTCAAATAATCTTCGCGGTTTGGTGTCATGGTATTCATCCTCTCTTATCAAAGACTATCAAAGTAAATTCTATCAAAAAAAGTCGTAGATTACTACGGAAAAAACTGTAGGAAAGGGAAGGTTTTTTCTAAACCGTTTTCCTTAAATGGCGCTTCCTACTGTCAACTTACAAAGAAAGAAGAAAACTGAGAGAACGATGCATTCTCTCAGTCCTTTTTCGCGTATTAAGCCCAATCGCCATTTCTAAAGACTGGGACTGTGGTGCCATCTTCTTTGATTCCATCGATGGACATTTGTGCAGATCCTACCATGAAGTCTACATGGGTTTGGCTGCGGTTAAGACCAGCAGCGGCTAATTCTTCTTCGCTCATTTCCGTTCCACCTTGTAAGCTGAAGGCATAAGCCGAGCCCAGAGCTAAGTGGTTTGAAGCATTCTCATCAAACAGTGTATTGAAGAAAATGATGCCGGATTGAGAGATAGGTGAAGGATCAGGAACCAAAGCAACTTCGCCTAAATGTTTTGCGCCTTCATCAATAGCTAACAGTTTTGCTAAAACCTCTTCGCCTTGTTCCGCAGAGAAATCGACGACTTTTCCATCTTTAAAGGTAAATTTCATTCCGGAAATGATGGTTCCTGCATAACTTAATGGTTTTGTACTTGAGATATAGCCATCGATCCGGCGGCTATCTGGAGCAGTAAAGACTTCTTCTGTTGGCATGTTTGCCATGAATTTTTCTCCACGAGCATTGAAGCTGCCAGCACCTTCCCACAAATGATTTTTTGGTAAGCCGATGATAATATCGGTACCGGGTGCTGTATAATGCAGTGCGGAGAATTGTTCTTCGTTGAGTTCGTTGGCTTTTTCTTGCAATGTTTCATCATGTTTTTTCCAAGCTGCCACCGGGTCTTCTTCATAGATGCGCGTTGTTTTGAAAATTTGATCCCAAAGCAAGTCTTGCGCTTCTTCTGGGGCGGCATCTGGAAAGACTTTTTGTGCCCAGTCTTGACCAGCGGCTGCCACTACTGTCCAGCTCACTTTGTTGGCTTGGGTTGCTTTTCGCAAGTTGATCATCGCTTTTCCGGAAGCCGCTTGATACATGGCCACGCGGTCTGAATCAACCCCTGCTAATGCATCGGGATTGGCTGAAACCACACTGATGCGGCTCGCACCTTTTGCTACCCAGTCATCGGTTTGGTCGATCTTGTATTGAGGAATCGTTTCAAGACGATCACTGTCTGCATGAGCGAGAAACTCTTTTTGAACAACATCATCCGTCCATTGAATGATAACTTCTGCTGCCCCTAATGCATAGGCCTTTTTTGTTAAAAGACGTGCCAAAGGTGCTTGATCGACAGCAATTTGGATCACGATGGTATGTCCTTTTTGAACATTGACGCCAACTTCTGTAATCAGTTGGGCATATTTCTCAAGATTTTGATTAAAATTTGGTAAAACCATTAAAATTCCTCCTAATTTTTCTAACTATACCTTTCTCTATGATAGCACTATCTTTTTTTGAAAACAAACAAAAGAGAAGTCAAAAAAACAGGTTTTTTTGTGCGAAATTGGAAGCGAATAGTGACCGCAACAATCTTAAAAGTTGTTTTGCAATCTTAAAAAAACATGATACAATGAATAAAAGGTTTTTCTGAAAGCGATGTATAGCAGAATTAAGGAGATTAAAAAATTATGGCAAGAAAGAAAACTATTACTAGAGACCAGATTTTAAAAGCTGCCTATGAAGTTGTCGCAACCGAAGGATTCACACGTTTTACCGCACGTAACATTGCAGCGAAAATGAAGTGTTCAACCCAGCCAATTTACTTAGAATTCAAAAACATGGATGACCTAAAAAACGCCTTGATCAATCAAATCTACGATTATTTGGCAACGGAAGTCTTTCTTGTTGAAAGACGTGGAGATGTCATCGTCGATCTGACTTTGAATTATATTGGTTTTGCGAATAAAGAAAAAGGCTTATATCGCGCGCTTTACCTTGAAGAGTATGGCGGGGGGGATTCCATGCAGAAGTTTTCTTTTGATTTATTCGTCAAAACTGTTAAAAAAGATCCGAAATATCAGGACCTAACAGAAGTTGAACTGAAATCATTGCATACGGGTGTATGGATCGTTGCCACGGGATTAGCCGCGTTGATGTCTTCCGGGATTCTTCATCCGACAGAAGACCAAATTGCAAAATTGATGACCGAAACTGCAGAGAATATCATTCGTCGCGAAACGCCGATCGATATTTCTTATAAGACATTTTAAAATGAATGAACCAAATCGAAAAACATATTAAAAAAAGAGGGGAAAATCAACGATGATTGATTTTTCCCTCTATTTTTGGGTATTTTGGGTATATAGATAAGAAGTGAAAGAAGGGACTGTGACATAAATCATCATCCAACAAGTGAAACCGAATCATATGCTATTGCTCTAGATTCCTCTGACTTTTGCGACGAGGAGCCCCTGCACCGCAGGAGCAATACTAGTTACTGTTCGGATTTTACTTGTCGGAGACTTATGGCACAGTCCCTTCTACAAAATGAAGCTGAAATTTCTTAAAGCTGAGCGCTTTTGATACAGTCTTTTTGATTCGTGGATCAAAGCGATGCTGCGATTTTTTTGGCGAAGTCTTCTAAGTTTTGAATATCTTCTTCTTCGGCAGCTAAATCAACTTTGACACTTTCTGCTCCTTTTGAAGCACCAGTTTTGATAAAGGCGGCTTCAAAATCGTCAACCGATTTACAAAAGTCATCGTAGAACGTGTCGCCTGAACCGCAGACACCAAAAGTTTTTCCAGCAAGATCTAAATCCTGTAAATCTTCATAAAAATCAACAATCTCATCTGGCAGTTCGCCATCACCATATGTATAAGTAGCTACGATGCAAATGTCCGCATCTTCAAATTCATCTGCATCTACTTGCGTACATTCGTTGAGTTCGACCTCAATGTCAAGATTTTCAAGTGCTTCTGCAACGATATCTGCGATTTCTTCGGTATTGCCAGTCATACTTGCATATACAATTTTAGCTAAAGTCATAAATAAGTCCTCCCATCCTTAGTTAACAATAAAAACACTCTCTGATTATAGCAAACCCAATCAAGATTAACAATTCTTGAAAAAAATCTTAGCCGAATCAGCAGTCTTTGTAAAAAAGCTACTTTCTATGGTAAAATAAGAGGAATTTAAATAAGGGAGACGAGAAAATGATAACACTAAAATCTGCCAGAGAAATTGATCAAATGGCTGCGTCTGGGGCTTTGCTTGCGGACGTTCACAAACAACTTCGCACATTCATCAAACCAGAGATCACTAGCTGGGATATCGAAGTATTTGTGAGAGATTACATTGAAAGCCATGGCGGAATCGCTGCACAAATCGGCTTTGAAGATTACAAATATGCGACTTGTTGCAGCATCAATAATGAGATTTGTCATGGGTTTCCCCGTAAAAAAGTATTAAAAGACGGCGATCTGATCAAAGTAGATATGTGCATTGATCTGAAAGGCGGCATTTCTGATTCTTGCTGGAGTTACGTGGTTGGCGAATCGACACCAGAAATCGATCGTTTGATGGAAGTAACGAAAAAAGCCATGTATTTGGGAATTGAACAAGCACAAGTTGGCAATCGCATCGGTGATATTGGTCATGCGATTCAAAGCTATGCCGAAGGAGAAGGTTATGGCGTTGTTCGCGATTTTGTCGGTCATGGGATTGGACCTACGATTCACGAAGCACCAATGATTCCTCACTATGGCGAAGCAGGCAAAGGCCTACGCTTGAAAGAGGGCATGGTCATTACGATCGAGCCCATGATCAATACCGGCACTTGGAAAATGAAAATGGATCCAAACGGCTGGACAGCGTATACCCTTGATGGCGGCTTGAGCTGTCAATATGAGCATAGCCTAGCTATTACAAAAGATGGTCCACGAATCTTGACTTCTCAAGGAGAAGAAGGAACTTATTAGGAAGAATGGACGGATGTCGGAGGAACCACAAATGAAATGGCTCAATAAGGCGAAAAGCAATCAGAAGCTGATGCGTTTTATCGAAACGACGCAAACACGGATCACAGAATCCGAAATGGGAACAACGTCAGTAGTTGTTGCCTACTACTTGTTGTTATCCCTGTTTCCGCTGCTGATCGCGATCGGAAATCTCTTGCCTTTTCTTTCGATCGCTCCTAGCAATGTCTTACCCTATGTCCAAGAATTGATTCCTGGTCAAGTGTATGAATTTATCGGACCGGCGATTGAAAATCTGCTGACTTCCGGTTCTGGCGGTTTATTGTCTCTATCGGCATTGGCTGCTCTTTGGTCAGCCAGCCAAAGTATCAACGCATTGCAAATTGCTATGAATAAAGCATTTGGTGTTGATCAGCGGTCAAACTTTCTTGTTGTCCGTGCGGTCTCTTTTGTCATTATTCTATTGTTTATGATTGCAATTGTAGGTGTGACGTTAGTCATTGGATTAGGAAAGATCATATTGGATTTTTTGCAGCCAATCTTCCATATTCAGGACGATTTGATCGCCACCTTCCAAACGGTCAAGTGGCCGTTGACGATCGTTGCTCTGCTGCTTATTTTGATGCTGATCTATTGGTTAGTACCGAATGCCAAAGTAAAGCTTCGTTCGACACTTCCCGGAGCAGTATTCGCTACTGCGGGTTGGATGTTGTTGTCGCAAGTCTTTGGGATCTATGCGCGCTTTTTTGCAGCCAAAATCAGCGGCTATCAAATCATCGGAAGTTTTATTGTTTTGATGATTTGGCTGAATCTAGCAGCAACGATCATTATATTAGGCGGTATTATCAACGCAGTTGTTGAAGAGTATGTATCAGGTCAAGAAATCAAGGAACGAAAAGATCCCGTGGAACGTATCTCATCAAAACTTGAAGATACCTTTTCTAATAAGGAAAAATAAATGAAAGTGAGAACGAGCGATGGAATTTGCATTTAAATTTATTGTACGTCTTTTCATCACGATGATTATCTCTCTGATATTGACGCCCATCATCAAATTGATATCCTTTAAAATTGGTGCAGTCGATCGCCCAGGAGAACGACGGATCAATACCAAAACGATGCCTACGGCAGGAGGTTTAAGTATTTTTCTTTCTTTTTCCTTTGTCCTGCTTTGGGAATTTCGTGAGATGATGCCATTTAGTTATGTCTGGCCAATGCTCTTAGGCGCGGCAATCGTTGTGGTGACGGGACTGATGGATGATATCTTCGAGCTTTCTCCCTTACAAAAAGTTTGTGGTCTGACGTTAGCTGCTCTAGAGATATATTTTGTAGCTGGAATCAAAATCAGCACTGTATCGATTCCCTATATTGGGGTGTTTGATTTAGGCTGGTTAGGACTGCCGATGACGATTTTGTGGATTTTAGCCATCACAAATGCCGTCAATTTGATTGATGGTCTAGATGGATTGGCTAGTGGTGTATCAATTATCAGTTTGACGACCATAGGGATTATTAGTTACTTCTTTTTGCCTGACTCAGTAGCTGTTTCGATGGTAATTTTTACATTAGTCGCTGCCATTATCGGCTTTTTTCCCTACAACTTTTATCCAGCCACGATTTTTCTGGGGGATACTGGGGCTCTGTTTTTAGGCTTCATGATCTCTGTTCTTTCCTTACAGGGGTTAAAGAATGCGACGTTTATTACTGTGATCACCCCTATGCTGATTTTAGGGGTACCCATCACCGATACTGTTTACGCCATGATTCGCCGGAAGTTCAACAAACAAAAAATCTCCTCTGCGGATAAAATGCATCTTCATCACCGATTGCTTTCTTTAGGATTTACCCATCGAGGAGCGGTACTGACCATCTATGCACTGGCATTAGTGTTTTCCTTCATTGCACTCTTGATGAATTATGCCAGTAATACAGCAATTGTCTTGTTGATCATTAGTACAATATTTGGTATTGAATTATTTATTGAATTGATTGGCTTGGTGGGAGAAAATCGACAGCCGTTGATGTGTGCCTTGAAGTTTCTAGGGAATCGTCGCTTTCGTCAAGAAGTTTTGGCAAAACGAACGGGTTCATTAGAAGAAAACAATGAAGACATGAGTGAAAAAACTACCGAAACACTCAATGAAACGCCCCTTCAACAGGCCAATGGAGAAGCATCTCCGCGGTCATCTCGTAGAAAGCGGCGAGGGAAGCATAAAAAGTAATCGAAAACGATCACTTAAAAGAACGGTTTTCAAATGACGTGACGACGTCAAAGGAAAATCGTTCTTTTTTGCGTTCCTATTTGAAAGATTACTTCCGCAGATCAATCAGCTCGACATTGCGATCTACAACCCCTGATTCTGTTTCTAACACGATTGATTGGAATCGCTCATTCAAACTAAGCTTAGGGTTTTGGTCAAAATAATTGACTGTGTAGTCTTTAATATAAATAGGTCCAACTGCAGACGACAGAGAAACGGTGTAAGGCGCGGGGATTTCTTTGTCAGAGACCAGCAAAAGGCGAAAACTTGTATCAAGAGAACAAATCCCCAATTTTGAATATGGTCCGACCCCGTCATCCAGATCAAGTAACCAAGATCCTTCATTGGCGTCATACCCTGCTAGTTTATTGATGACTGCTTGCGACATATTTAATTCCATTATATATTCCTCCTTCTTTCTACTTGCTTTCATTCTAAGAGCATTTTCCTCAGAACAAAAGGAATCTGCTTTCAGCTTATTGACGTATTTGGTCAAAACCGTCTATACTGAATGAGGAAAGTTATTTCAATGCAGAAAGAAGGATGGTCAATGCCAAGTGTACAGCAACGAGAAACAGAAAAAATGGGAACAGTTTATGAAATGAAAAATGATAGCGGTGTCAAACTTGTAACAAGTCCAGAAGGAGCCCGCTTATTGGACTGGATCGTGCCAGTTGATGGGGGAAGAGACTTAGTCGTGGGATATGATACGATCGAAGGACATCAGAAAGCCCGCTACTACGGCGCAACCATTGGACCGGTTGCTGGTAGAATCGCAGGAACCCGTTTTACCATTGATGGGAAAGAGTATCAAACAGAGGATAATGACGGTGGCAATACACTCCACGGTGGCTTTAAGGGATTAGATACCGATACATGGGAGGCAGAACCGTTTGAAACAGAGACAGCTGCTGGTGTAATCTATCGGACAGAACGCAAGGACGGCGATAGTGGCTTTCCTGGCAATGTTTCCTATACAGTGACCTATACATTGGAAAATGATGATTCCTTTACGATTACGTATGATGCCACAACCGATCAGCCAACCTTATATAATCCTACCAATCATGGCTATTTCAATTTGACTGGGGATACTAGAAACCCCATCGATGATCACATGGTTCAAATCAATGCGGAATATGTGGCTGAAACGAATCCTGATGTCACAACAACTGGGAATAAACTGGCGGTTGCGGGAACGAAGTTTGATTTTCGTGAAGCGCGGAAAATGGGTACCACTTTGCTAGATGATCCATTCTTATTGGATCATAATCAGGAATGGGACTTGAAAGTAACAAGCCCTGATGAAAAAGTGGCGATTACTGTCACAACAGATCGTTCAGCAGTGGTCATTTATACCACCCGTGATGGCGAAGAAGGGGCACCAATGAAAACCGGACCTTTTGCCAACCATGGTGGAATGGCTATTGAGACTCAAGGCGTTCCCGGAACGGAAAAATACCCACAGTTTGGCGAAATCTTGCTACGCCCAGAGGAACCTTTCCATTCTGTCACTCGATATCGGGCTTTTTATTAAAAAAACATTCTCTGCTAGCTAACTTGGATACTGGCAGAGTTTTTTTTTGACAATTTTCGATTACAGATGTAAACTTAAATCGTGAACAAGTAAGGAGGGAGAATATGCCATTAGCAAGTGCTCCAATAAAAATCAGTGATTCTGAATGGGAAATCATGCGAGTGATTTGGACATTAGGAAAATCCAACGCCCAAGAAGTAACGGCACTGCTTAGCGAATCCAAAGACTGGAAGACAGCAACCGTGAAAACATTGTTAGGTCGTCTCGTGAAAAAAGGCGTCTTGCGCACAGAAACGCAAGGGAAAAAATTCGTTTATTATCCATTAGTTTCTGAAGATGCCACGATCCAAAGTGCTACAGAGAGTTTGTTTTCGCATATCTGTGCTAAAAAAGTCGGTCAAACATTAACCGAGATGATCCGTGAATCGGAACTAACAAAAGAAGACTTAGCAATGCTAGAAGAAGCATTGGCACAAAAAGAACCGGTAGCCACTATTGCATGCAACTGTATACCGGGACAATGTCATTGTACGATGAATGAAGGAGAATAAATCATGAAAAAAATCTACCATATTGAAGGAATGAGTTGCGCCCACTGCGTTGCTCGAGTAGAAAATGCGGTTTCTGAAATGCCAGGTGTCAAAAAAGCAAAGGTGAATTTAAAGAAAGCCAATGCCAAAATCAAATACGATGAACAACTTGTCACAGAGGATGCGATCATCGCTAAAATAACAGAGACTGGCTATACCGCAACGGTGGAATAACAACCGATTTTTGAATCGAATTACAGCGGAAAGCCTATTTACTTAGATTATCGAAAAGTGACGGGGTTCTGCTTCAGTTGAGCCCAATGTACAGAAATTTATTGTCTAAAGGAGGCGTTTGAGATGAGCCATAACGAAATGGACGGAGGACATTCGGAAATGGATCACAGTAAGATGGATCACAGTAAGATGGATCACAGTAAGATGGATCATAGCCATATGGATCACGATATGGGAGGAATGGACCATAGTATGCACATGGGGAATTTCAAGCAAAAGTTTTGGCTTTCCCTCGTTTTAGCAATTCCGATTATTCTTTTATCACCAATGATGGGGATTGAATTGCCTCTTCAGTTCACTTTTCCAGGTTCTGACTGGCTGGTGCTGGTTTTAGCTACAGTTTTGTTCTTCTACGGCGGTCAGCCTTTCTTAAGTGGAGCGAAGATGGAGTTAAAGCAAAAGAGTCCAGCAATGATGACGTTGATTGCCATGGGGATCACTGTCTCATATGTTTATAGTATCTACGCATTTATCGCGAATCATTTCATGCATGGCGCGCATGTCATGGATTTCTTTTGGGAATTGGCTTCATTGATCGTGATCATGCTTTTAGGCCATTGGATCGAGATGAATGCTGTATCCAATGCAGGGAATGCGCTGCAAAAATTAGCTGAATTATTGCCTGATGAAGTAACCCGCAAAAAGGCAGACGGTTCTGAAGAAAAGATACCACTGGACACAGTGAAGAAAAATGATCGTTTGATCGTTCGAGCGGGGGACAAAATCCCTACGGATGGTGTGATCAAAGAAGGGGCAACCACGATTGATGAATCCGCCGTTACGGGTGAATCCCGTAGAGTAGCGAAAGAGTCCGGTGCCAAGGTAATCGGAGGTTCCGTGAATGGAAATGGAACGATTACAATTGAAGTAACAGGAACCGGCGATGAAAGTTATCTTTCTAAAGTAATGGAAATGGTTCGTCAAGCACAGGCGGATAAATCAAAATTAGAAGCTTTGTCAGATAAAGTGGCCAAATGGTTGTTTTATATTGCATTGGTCGTCGGAATTACTGCATTTGTAATTTGGCTCTTCGCAGCGGATCTGCCAACGGCATTGGATCGAATGGTGACGGTCTTTGTCATTGCCTGTCCTCATGCACTTGGATTAGCCATTCCGTTGGTTGTTGCACGTTCGACATCAATTGCTGCTAAAAACGGCTTACTGTTGAAAAATCGTAATGCACTGGAAAATGCCCATGATTTGGACTACTTATTACTTGATAAAACCGGTACGTTAACACAAGGAACTTTCTCTGTGACGGGAATTGAAAGCTTTGGCGACTATACCAAAGAAGAACTATTAGCCTATCTAGCAGGACTGGAACAATCGGCGAATCATCCCATTGCTGAGGGAATCTTAGCACAAGCGAAAAAGGAAAACATTCAACCTAAGGAAGCGACTGGAATCCAAGCGCATTCTGGTATCGGAATCGAAGGGATGATTGCTGGAGAGAAATGGCAAATCGTGAATCAAAAAGGGATCGAACCGTATCAGGCGACCATTGACACGGATCAGCTGAAAAAATATCAAGAACAAGGAAATACCATCAGCTACTTGGTGAAAGGCAATCAAGTAGAAGGACTCGTGGCATTAGGAGATCAAATCAAACCAGAAGCGGTAAATTTCATTGAAACATTGAAAAAACAAGGTATTACACCAGTGATGCTAACAGGAGACAATCAAGAAGCTGCTAAGTCAGTGGCGTCATATCTAGGCATCGAGGAGTATTTTGCTGAATTACTGCCAGAAGATAAAGAACGAATCGTTGCTGATTATCTGAATAAGAAACAACGGGTAGCAATGGTTGGGGATGGTATCAATGATGCACCAAGCTTGGCTCGGGCAACCATCGGGATTGCGATTGGGGCCGGAACAGATGTCGCGATAGATTCTGCGGATGTTGTCTTGACCAATAGTAATCCTAATGATATTCTGCATTTTCTTGAGTTGGCTCATAAGACTAGACGAAAAATGATTCAAAACCTTTGGTGGGGAGCAGGATACAACATTGTGACGATTCCTCTAGCTGCAGGAGTCTTAGCCCCAATTGGTATCATTTTGAATCCAGCTGTCGGCGCTGTTTTGATGTCATTAAGCACGATTGTAGTAGCAATCAATGCCATGACTCTCAAAATTGATGAGTGACAAAGAACCGAATCATTTATGAGACGTGATTTTCTTTTTAGTAGGAGCGCGCTGTGAGATGATTCGGTTTTTTTTATTCCTTTGAATCGGAGGTTTTTTGTTGATTTATCAATAAAGCAGTTGAAATAAACCTACAATCGACTAGTCACTTTATGCTATAATGTGTTCGTTGAGACAAGGAGGACGTTGAGAATGGAACTGAAGAAGTTAGAGGTTCCCACTACTTCGATCACTGAAGTAAAAAAATCTCCGATGGATGTATTTAATCAAGCGAGAGAAGCGGGAACAGGAGTATATGTATTCAATCGTGAAAAAGTGGCAGGGGTCATGCTGACACAAGAGCAATATGAAACACTTTTACGGGAACTGGATCAACGACCATTAGCAGAAGAAGAGCCAGATCAGCCAGAGGTTGCAGGATTGGAAGAATTTTTACAGATCATGCGACAGGCATTGATCACAGGGGCGACGATCTCTGCAAAAAATTTGGACGAACGAATGGTCGCTTTAGGGTTTATTACTCGCAAAACAGGGTTTGGCGGTGTCGTTGATATGATCAACGAACTGAAAGAAACTGGAAAAATCGTTTATCAGCTGCGCAAAAAGCCAAATGGAAAATCAGTCAGTGCCGAAGTCATTGGCGAACAAGACAATCAAACACAGCTTTTTGATAAGTTGATCATCAAGAAAATATTTCTCAAAGAAAATTAACAGTTGTGCTGCGGCATAACTGTTTTTTGCATACGTAAAACACGATATCCTCAAGGAATAGTTTTTAGAAAAAAAGCTGAGGCTGGTGGTGCAGTGCAATGATCCACCTTAAAGGAGCTTTTCGCCCACAAAGCCTCCGCTTTTTAGCCAATAGTCTAGCTAGGAAACTGTCACCCAATAGGTTTTACCGTCTTTGGTCCGTTGCATGAATCCGTATTCGATCAAGTAACGGCGAACAGTGACATAATCAGCGATAAACTGTTTTAAAATGTCATTGACTGCACGCTCAGAATAATTTTTTTGGGGATCAAATTTCTGTGCCAGAACACTTAACACGACGATTTTGCGTTTTTCTTTGCTAGGAAATTGCTGAATGAATTCATTCTGATCAAAATACGTCGCAATAATTTTTTCTCTTTCTTCCGGAGTAATGGTATAACGATCATCCAACATGGTTGCTCCTGTGTGAGGGAGGACAAAATCTTTTTCTTCTAAATGACTCATAATGCCTAAAAAGACTTTTGCTTGCCGTTCTTTTTCTTTTAATTTGAAACGATGGTTTCGAACCGTTGAATTAGAAATTCCTAGACGTTGGGCGATGACAGCGTCGCTAAGTCCTTGTGCAAATAAGGATAAAATCTCCTGTTGGATTTCTGATAATCCCGTTTGTTCACGACTTAATGACAGCAATGCATTCAGTAACCCACCATGAGCCTCATTCAAATGCAACAAGAGACACTTTTTTGCGGTATAAAAACGATCAGCAATAGGGTAGACTTGGTCTTTTTCGTAGCTTACCTCGCAGAAAAGGCAATGAAAATGGCTTTCTGTGGAGCGATAACCTTGTTCATACTCCAACAATGAGGCAGTAGAAATACTATTCATCTTTGTTAACCTCCTTTTCGTTTGTTTATATACTAACATTTGTTGTTTATGTTTGCAAATAAATAAACGGTAAAGCTTTTTTATTAGTTTTTGGAAAAGTGTTAATTTATTATTCAAAATGTGATAGGATTAACAACAATAAAGAAAGATCAATTTCATTTGGATTGGAGTGATACGATGACAGATGTCAGTCAGCGTTTTAACAAAGAAGTCTACCAAATTGCCGTTTCTTTGATTCGAAAATTTGATGAACGGGTGTCTGGTATACCGGATATCTTGAAATTAACTTTAGGAGAGCCGGATTTCAATACACCAGATCACGTCAAGGAAGCTGGGGTCCACGCCATTGAGCAAAACTACAGCCACTATTCAGGCATGGCGGGATTAACAGATGTACGAGAAGCCGCGAGCTTTTTTTTAAAAGAAAAATACCAACTGAGTTATGATCCGCAATCAGAAGTCTTGGTAACTATCGGCGCTACAGAGGCAATTTCGGCTTCTTTATTGGCCATCTTAGAGCCAGGAGATAAAGTGCTTTTACCAGCACCGATTTATCCAGGCTATGAACCAGTGATTCAGCTGGCACATGCTACGCCTGTATATTTAGACACTACAGCCAATGATTTTGTCTTATCACCAGAGATGTTGGAAACCGCGTTGAATGAGCACGGGGAAGAAGTGAAAGCCGTTATCTTGAATTATCCTAGCAACCCGACTGGCGTGGTCTATTCCCGGGAAGAAGTCCAAGCATTAGCGGAAGTACTAAAAAATTATCCTGTGTTTGTCCTCAGTGATGAAATTTACAGTGAGCTTTCGTATGATGCCCCCCATGTTTCAATTGCAGAATATTTACCGGAACAGACCATTTTGATCAATGGATTATCAAAATCTCATGCCATGACTGGCTGGCGGATTGGCTTTATCTTCGCCCCCGTTGCCTTGACTGCGCAAATTATCAAAGTCCATCAATATTTAGTAACGGCAGCCTCGACGATTTCGCAAAAAGCAGCTGTAAGAGCGTTAGTCGAAGGGATCAATGATGCTGCGGTCATGAAAGCTGAGTATCGTCAGCGTCGAGATTTTCTCTATGAAAAAATGACGGCATTAGGGTTTGAAATCGCCAAACCATCAGGAGCATTTTATTTATTTGCCAAGATCCCTGACGGTTATGAACAAGATTCAATGGCATTCTGTGTTGATTTAGCAGAAAAAAATCAACTAGCAATCATCCCAGGGATCGCATTTGGACCAGAAGCTGAAGGATATGTACGCCTAAGCTACGCAGCCAGCCAAGAAAACCTGCAAGAAGCCATGATCCGCCTAAGTAATTACATGAAGAAGCAACCAAATCAATAAACCAACCAGAGCGTCCCTAAACAGGACGCTCTTTTGCTGCGAATCACTGCGACTGACACTCAAAGAGTGGCAGAGCAGATGATGAGCAGGAGCGAACAAGGAGAGCATAGTAACCTTGAAATGAATCACTGCGACTGACACTCAAAGAGTGGTAGAGCAGATGATGAGCAGGAGCGAACAAGGAGAGTGTAGTAACCTTAAAATGAATCACAGCGACTGAGCCTGGAAGAGTGGCATGCAAGTTCTACCGCACTGCGCTTAGAAGCAATTGTAGGCGAAGTAGCTTGAAACAAATCCTTCCTTTTTTAAAGAAAGGAAGCGAACAAGCAAATTCATTCAAGGAAACATTATTAATACCTCGTACTAAAAATGTGTTGATGTTTACCAAAGATTTACATGGCTTTATCTATTCTTTACTTTAAATCAATCATGGGTTTACAAGGAGTTGATAAACTAAGCATATAACGAAAGGAGATTTAACAAATGAAAAAATTGGGCTTTTTAATCTTAGCAACAGGACTATTACTAGCTGGCTGCGGCAACAGCGGATCCAAATCTGCTGATAGCGGTCAAGCATCAAATGAATCAAGTGCTTCAGGGGCAGCATCAGGAAATGTAGAAATTTTGGCTGTTGGATCAACTGCACTGCAACCATTAGTTCAAGCTGCACAAGAAAGCTTTACATCCGAAAATTCAAACTATATGATTACGGTTCAAGGTGGCGGTAGTGGCACAGGATTGAGTCAAGTAGAATCTGGTGCTGTAACGATCGGTAATTCTGACGTTTTTGCTGAAGAAAAAGATGGGGTAGATGCCAGTAAACTGGTAGACCATAAAGTCGCCGTTGTCGGAATGGCACCGGTAGTCAATAAAGAGGTTGGTGTTAAAGATATCAGCAAACAGGACTTGATTGGTATCTTCACTGGTAAAATCAAAAATTGGTCTGAACTAGGTGGAAAAGACCAAGAAATCGCGGTAATCAACCGCGCTTCTGGAAGTGGTACACGGGCAACTTTTGAAAAATGGGGACTTGATGGGGCAGAAACGATTCAAACCCAAGAACAAGACTCTTCTGGTACCGTACGTAAAATTGTCGCAGAAACACCAGGAGCCATTAGCTATCTCGCTCTTTCTTATCTTGATGATTCATTACAAGCATTAACGATTGATGGTGTCGAAGCAACTCCAGAAAACATTGCCACAAATGACTGGAAAATCTGGTCTTATGAACATATGTATACCAATGGTGAGCCAGATGCAAATGTCAAAAAATTCCTTGATTACATTTTAAGTGATGATATCCAACAAGGTGTCGTGAAAGAATTGGGTTACTTACCAATTACAGATATGAAAGTTGAACGCAGTGTGGAAGGCGAAGTTACGAATACAAAGTAAGCTGAGATCGAAATTCAAAAGCGAATAGCAAAAAAAAGGGTAGATGATTACCCTTTTTTTTCTGTATTTTTCTGTTTTTTTACTATAAAATGAAAAGGAGTAAGATTGAAAGGGGAAAAAAATGTCAAAAAAGACAAATTTTTTGGTATCTGTGTCTACATTTTTAACAGTTCTAGCTTTAGGAACAGGAACTGTTTTGGGGACAGAAACTGAAAGTAACAAGCAACCACTCACTACTGATAAGAAGGAAGAAACGAGCTATTCAAGTAGCTCAATACTTGATAGCTCAATCGTACAGTCCAGTTCACTAGAACAATCTGATTCAGAACTGTCTTCAAGTTCTAGTTTAGAAGCAAGCAGTCAAGAAAGCTCAGAAGAAGTACAAATTTCCGAAGAATCCAAAGAAGAACGTCAAGAAGAACCAGAAAAAATTTATGATGTTCAAATTGGAATTGATCCCTCAGAGCGTAACCGATCTGATTTGAAAGAACAGGTAGGCAGTCTTCAGCGTTCCACTCGTTCCGTAAGTGTTGCTCGTATCAAAGCAGGAGATCCTTCCACGCCTAGTCAAGATTTTATTGATGTTTCTTCTCACAATGGCATCATTAGTGTGGATCAATACAAAATTATGAAAAGCTACGGGATCACTTCCGTCGTTGTGAAATTGACAGAAGCCACTTCGTATCGCAATCCATTAGCTGCTTCTCAAATTGCAAATGCGCAAGCAGCTGGTTTAGTCGTTCATGCTTATCATTACAGTTGGTTCACAACCGAAGCACAAGCCAAGGCCGAGGCCGAGTATTTTGTTAAGTATGCCAAAGAATTAAAGCTGCCGATCTCAGCATTAATGGTTAATGATATCGAGGATAACCAAATAATAGGGAAAGCAGACCATACGAAGCTTTCAAAAGTGTTTGTTAATCGAATCAAAGAGCTAGGTTATAGTAATACACATCATTATACAGGTGTTCGCTGGGTCACAGAAAAAGCGATTGATCCTGCAGCACTTGGTTACAGCAATGTTTGGATCGCAAACTATCCTTATGTTCCTACAGATCAAAAATTCACGGAATATAGCGCTTGGCAATGGTCGGATAATTTGTATTTCCCAGAGTTTAGTGGAACATTTGATATGTCTTCTGATTACAAACGGTATTTTATTGGTCAAGGTCAAGGAAGTGCAATCAAAGATAATCGGTATGCCACGATCACGAAAGACAATTATTCGCTTTGGCAAAATTTTTCTTGGAAGAAAAAAGGAAATTCAAAAGATTATTTAGGTCAAACTTTTCAAATAAGATATCGTTACGAACATAGTAACGGTAGTACGTATTATTCTTTATACGATCAGTCAGGCGTATGGATTGGCTATCTCAATTCAACAGGTACAAAAACAGTCGATGGTGCACAAGGTGCTTGGCAGTCAAAACAGAAGTATGTGAAATTTCAAGCAACTGGAACTGTCTATCGTAACTTTACTTTTAATTCAACCGCACCAGTAACAGCTGCTATGTTGAAGAATACTTATAAAGTTACGGGAAAATATCATCATTTTAATGGTGTTGTATATGATTCAGTCTATGATCTCAAGGGAAAATGGATCGGCTATATCGAATCTTCAAAACTTAGTGCAGAAGGAGATCAAGGGCCAGCAATTAGTGATGGACGGTATGCAACCATTACTAGTGCAAATTACTCTATATGGCAAAATTTTTCTTGGAAATTACGCGCACCTAGCAGTAAGTATTTGCATCAGACATTAAAAATTAAGTACCGCTATGAGCATTTAAACGGCAGCGTTTATTTTTCGCTGTATGACAATAAAGATAATTGGGTTGGTTACATCAATGCAAATGGAATGAAAGTTGCGAGTAATGCGGCGGGAAGCACACAAAGTTATCATAAGAAGATAAAGTTTACGCAAAATTATCCTTTATGGCAAAACTTTAGCTGGAAAAAGAAAAACACTGTAACAGATGCAATGAAAAAAGAAACATACGAAGCAAGATATATCTATCGTCACTTTAATGGGAGTAGCTACTTATCTATCTACGACAAAAAAGGTGTCTGGCAAGGTTACATCAATCAATCTGCTACTCGCCAAGTAAACTAAAAAGCTCAGGACTTGCGTATAGATTACGCGGGTCCTGAACTTTTTTTTGTTTCAAGAGGAAGTGTGATCGTAAATGTTGAGCCAGCCCCTGGAAAACTGTCGACTGTGATAGTGCCGCCTAACAGTTTTGTATAATCTTTAACGATGGCTAGTCCTAAGCCGGTGCCTCCTGAATTGCGCGTACGGGCTTTATCCACTCGATAAAAACGTTCAAAGATACGGGCTTGATCTTCTCGATCAATGCCGATGCCTTGGTCACGAACGGAGAGCTGCAATTGATTGGCACGATAAGAATAATCAATCTGAATGGTACCTTGTGATTTGGAATAATTGACCGCATTTTCGATCAGATTTTTTAAGATGGGCTGCAATAACTCTCTTTTTGAGATGAAAACCAAATCTTCAGGACCACTGATAGTAAAGTTCAACTGTTTTTCTTGTGCGATTGGCTCGTAGGAGCGGATGATCTGCTCAATCAATACCCGGAGCTCGATTTCTTGCGCAGTATAATCAAATGAGTGACTGTCTTTGGATAAGAGAATGATTTCTTGGATCAAATTCTCTAACCGATAGGCATCTTTTTGAATGATGTTAAGAAAGGAAACCAATGTTTCCCGATCTTCTAAAGCGCCATCCAGCAACGTTTCCGTAAAGCCGATCAAAGAAGTAACTGGGGTTTTCAATTCATGAGAAACATTCCCGACGAAATCCTTTTGCATTTTTTCTAATTGTCGGACTCGAGTCAGGTCATAGGAGATGCCCAGTAATTCATTTTCATTAAATAAACGCAAAGTCAGATCAAGGACTCGTGGATGGTCATCACTTAATGTGATTTCCTCGTGTAGAGCAGGAATTTGTTCGTTCATATGATAGATAAGTTGGATCAATTGTGTGTCATGAATGACCTCAGTAAAGGGTTGAGGCAGCTGAGGCAACGTTTCGATTCCTAATTGTTCTTGCATGGTAGGATTCAACAATAACAACCGATCTTCTTGATCAATGATGAAAACGCCAATCATCAGTTCATTGAGCAGACCGTATAATTGTTGTTCGGAAGCAGCATAGGCTTGATACGTTTGACTCATTTGTTCGCTCAATTGGTTGATCGTTTGGTATAGGTCATCGTGTTCAGGGGTTTCTTGCATAATGATCGCCTGTTGCTCAGGTGAAGAGATCATTTTTTTTAGAACAGGTAAAATAGTCTGCACAGGACGATTTCTTTGACGCAACGCATGAAACGTCAGCAAACTGACAAATAAACAAAACAGAAGATAAACCAAAAAGATCGAGCGTTGAATGGTTTGGCTTTTGGCAAAAAAAGGCGCGGTAGGTTCAGCGATCCGCAAAATCTGCTGCAAATTGCCATCTTCTTTGACAGGAATTGCAACATAGAGCAGTTCTTCATGAAGAGTAGCGCTTTTCCGTATAGACTGGCCTAGATTACTGCCTTTTAAAACAGCCTGTACTTCCGGCCGGTTTGCTCGACTTTCTTGCAAGGAGGAGTCATAGGTATCATAGACGATCCGTCCTTCTTTATCTAACAAAGTGATACGACTGGAACTATCTTGTACATACGAATTCGCAAATTGTTGTAATGTTGCTGATTGATTATCAGACAGATTCAAAAAGATCGTCGCTTTTTCTTCGAGGAAGTCTACTTGCTGGGCGATCACTTGCTGGTGGTAGAAACTGCTGAGAAACTGCCAGCAAATGATGAAGAGCAGGGCTAATAGCAGACTCCAAAGTCCATAGCCAAAACGTTTCATGCCTGAGGTTCCTGAAATTTATAACCAAATCCCCGAACCGTCACTAAGTACTCCGGATGTTTCGGATCACGCTCCAATTTTTCGCGTAAATGACTGATATGCACATCAACGATCCGACTTTGACCATCAAAGTCAAAATTCCAAATGCGGTTCAGAAGGGTATCGCGATCGATCACACGGCCTTTGCGTTTCATAAAGTAGACGAGCAGTTCAAACTCTTTTGGTGTCAGAAAAATCTTTTCCCCTTTGACACTGACTTGATAGTTGGTTAAGTCAGCTAAAATATCGCCAATTTGCAACATTTCTGCTGGCTGATCCGAAAGATCACTCGTGCCTCGTGGTTCCAACCGTCTAAAAATTGCTTTCATCCGAGCAAGCACTTCTCTAGGACTAAAGGGTTTAGTCAAATAATCATCCGCACCGATTTCAAGTCCCAAAATTCGATCGATAGGATCATCTTTTGCCGTCAAAACTAAAATAGGGGTTTCAACCTTTTCTTGTCGTAGTTTCTTGGTGATTTCGATACCATCCATTTGCGGCAGCATCACATCTAAGATAATGAAGTCAAAATCTTCAGATAGTGCCAGGTCAAACCCCATTTTACCGTCGACCGCCGAAACAACTTGGTATCCTTCTTTTTCTAAATTGAATGTAAGTAAAGTAACGATAGATGGTTCGTCATCTACCACGAGAATTTTTTTCATCATGAACTCCTTCCTTCACAAAGGAACAATCATTTTAGGTTGTTCTACTATATTTTAGCATGAATAAAGAATTGGTACTATTGTCAGCCACAAATAAATGCTATAATAAAGGACGATTTGATAAGAAAGCTGAGGGTATGGGATGATTGGAATCAGTGCATGTTTAGGCGGAGTCTTATGCCGTTATGATGGGCAGCATCAGGCGGTTGCGCAACTGGTCCAACTTGTTCAAACCGGTCAAGCTGTGATGGTTTGTCCGGAAGTCCTTGGGGGATTGCCAATTCCTCGTGAGCCAGCAGAAATTGTTGGCGGGGATGGTTATGCAGTTTGGGCACAAAAAGCTAAAGTTATGACTGCCACTGGAGAAGATGTTTCCGAACAGTTTATGGCTGGAGCGAAGCTAGCCTATCAAAAGTTACGAGAGCTTGGAGTCACGCAGTTGATTTTAAAAGAAAAAAGTCCTTCTTGCGGCAGTCGCGTCATATACGACGGCAATTTTTCAGGAGTCAAAAAAGAAGGTGTCGGTGTTGCCAGTGCGTATTTTCAGCAACAAGGAATGACTGTGCTGTCAGATGTCGAATGGCTTGCTGAGCAGGAGGAAAATGATGGAGATTGAAAAAACCAATCGAATGAATGCGTTGTTTGAATTTTATTCCACACTGTTGACTGAAAAACAGATGAATTATATGGAATTGTATTATGCAGATGACTTCTCATTAGGTGAGATTGCAGAAGAATACCACGTGAGTCGTCAAGCAGTGTATGATAATATCAAGCGTACGGAAAAAATTCTTGAAGACTATGAAAAAAAACTACACATGTTTTCGGACTATATCATGCGAGAAGACTTGTTGGAACAATTGTCTGAATATACCAAGACGCACTACCCTAAAGATGAGACATTGCGCTCGTTAATTGAAGAGATCCAAGAAATCGAAGAATAAAGGAATGAAAAAAAGATGGCATTTGAAAGTTTAACAGAACGCCTGCAGCAGGCGATGAGCAAACTGCGTAAGAAAGGAAAAGTTTCTGAAGCAGATGTAAAAGAAATGATGCGAGAAATTCGTTTGGCTTTATTGGAAGCCGACGTTAATTTACAAGTAGTCAAGGAATTTACCAAAAATGTTCGGGAACGGGCAGTTGGTGCCGAGGTTTTAGACAGCTTGTCTCCCGCGCAACAAATCGTCAAGATCGTTGATGAAGAACTAACCAAAACATTGGGTTCTGAAACGGTCGGTATTGAGAAATCACCAAAAATCCCAACGGTCATTATGATGGCTGGTCTACAAGGGGCCGGTAAAACGACATTCGCTGGGAAATTAGCCAATCATTTGATCAAAACGGAAAATGCACGGCCTTTGATGATCGCAGGAGACGTGTATCGTCCAGCTGCGATCGATCAGTTGAAAGTTTTAGGCCAACAATTAGATGTTCCTGTCTTTGATATGGGAACCGATGTCAGCCCTGTTGAGATCGTTCGTCAAGGGATGGCATTGGCAAGAGAAAAGAAAAATGATTATGTCTTAATCGATACTGCTGGTCGCTTGCACATCGATGAAACATTGATGGATGAATTGAAGCAGATCAAAGAGTTGGCACAACCAAATGAAATCCTCTTAGTCGTTGATGCGATGACTGGACAAGACGCTGTCAATGTTGCCGACAGTTTCAATCAACAGCTGGGTATCACTGGGGTCGTTATTACGAAACTAGATGGGGACACTCGTGGTGGTGCTGCGCTTTCGATTCGACAAGTGACAGGTGCACCAATTAAATTTACCGGTACTGGGGAAAAACTGACAGATTTAGAAGTCTTTCACCCGGATCGGATGTCTAGCCGTATTTTAGGTATGGGGGACATGTTGACGCTGATTGAAAAAGCGCAACAAGATTATGACGAGAAAAAAGCAGAAGAATTAGCCCAAAAAATGAAGGAAAATTCCTTTGACTTTAACGATTTTGTGGAGCAAATCGATCAAGTGATGGGCATGGGCCCTATCGAGGATCTTTTAAAAATGATTCCGGGAATGAGTCAAATGCCAGGTATCGAAAACGTCAAAGTCGATCCGAAACAGATTGAGCGGCAAAAAGCCATGGTTTATTCCATGACGCCAGCAGAACGGGAAAATCCTGATTTGTTGAACCCAAGTCGTCGTCGCCGGATCGCAGCGGGATCTGGTAATAGCGTGGTCGAAGTCAATCGCATGATCAAGCAATTCAAAGAGTCTCGGAAAATGATGCAACAAATGTCCAAAGGAAATATGAATATTCCCGGTATGGATCAAATGTTTGGCGGCGGTGTTAAAGGAAAACTAGGCAAAATGGCCATGAACCGAATGGTCAAAAAACAAAAGAAGAAAAAGAAAAAACGTAAGTAATTAAAATAATCAAGCAACCGTTTTGCTGCTCGCCATGAAAAGGTATTGAAAGGATCTCACGATCATTTCTACTAGAAGATGGTTTGGCCAAGGGTTGCTTTTTCTTTTGCAGTCTTTTATTCAACTGTTGCTTGATTTGTAAGGGAATACCTATCTGTTGGAGCGATTGTTGAAACGTGATGCAGTGCTCTTTAATTAGATAGTGGCTGAGTAGGAGTAGCGTGTTCCACTAGCTAATCCAATGAATTCGTTCATTGAACACGAGGCAAGGCAAATTATTCGTGCTTTTTTCGGATAGGTGCTACTATTTATTTATAGCTTATTTATAGCAATTGAAAGGAGCAAGTTACCATGACAAACAAAGATCGAGTTGAAGGTAAAATTACTGAAACAAAAGGGAAAGTTACGGGCGATGACTCCGAAGAATTAAAAGGCAAAACCCAAAACGAGTACGGCAAAGTGAAAGACAAAGTAGAAGATTTTGCGGATGATGTTTCTCGCAAAGTGAACAATTTCTTTGATAAACATGACGATAAAGACAAGCCTAACCGCTAATTTAACTCAAACAACCGTTAACGATTTCGTTAACGGTTGTTTTTCTTTTGAAAAGGAAGACAGTCAAACAACGAGCGAATCACGACTTAGCTCTGTCAACTCGTAGCTTTCAAATCGCCGTTCTTAATAATGTTAGTTGCTGGACCGATCATTCAAAAAGTGACGAGCATGCCACCACTTTTTGATTGCTTTCGGATAAACCAAGAGGAAGCTGACAACAAGGCAGACCACTAAATAAATACATATCGAAAGGATGGTTCTCCTTTGAGAAAAGTCATCATAATAGAATTGGACCAGCATCCAATTCATATTGATCAAGTAGAACCAAGTCCCAATGGCCATCGCTAAAAAGACTGGCAAGCGAAAGGCAGGAACGGTTAAGTAATCGCCATCGTTTTCTAAGGAGATGCGAGCGAACACTTCTTGAGCAGCTGCAATCAATACGAAAGACAGAAGCAGTGTGACAAGAACTGCCCACCAATTGACTGGCAAGCCATTGGGCCAGTCATTCCAAAGATTGTTCAAAACTAAGTGTCCCCCTTTTCCATAGAAAAGAAAGCTCAGATATTCCTGTAGATTATAATAAAAGCTGTAAAAACCGCTCAGCAAGAAAAAGATCAAAACGATTGATAATAGGCCGAAAAAGAGATTACCTAAAAGCACCCCTAAAAAGCATCCGATGGCTGTTACTGCCAGATTTCCAACAAACGTACCAACACCAGATGCGAATAAATCTGATAGCGGAATTTGGAAGTATTCGGAGGGAATCATCAAGTAGCGAATGCAAATATTGCTCAAAATACCAATGATTAAAGCGAAACTGACCGGAGCCAATAAGAAAACAGCTTTTTGACGGAAAATCTGTCGTTTTTTAAACGGCAATGAAAATAAAAAGCGATTGAAATTTGTCTTTTGGTCAATGAAAAAGCTAAGAAACCCAAAAACCAGTAATAGCGGAAGAATAAAAGAGGCACCTGTGTCAGCGAAATTCGAGGGATACCTATAATCGCCATCACTCTCTGGTACAGGCTTATTAAAAATAAGCAAGTTTTCATCCGTGTATTCATCGATTGAATAATAGATTGGTTTTTCTCCTTGATAGTCCTTTATATAGTAGTCAGGATGCTCTTGGAAATCCTTCTTGAAGGTTTCAGAATCAAAATAGGTTTTCTGATTGTGCCAAGAACGTTGGGTGTTCCAGCCCAATCCTGCATAAATCAAAACCAAGACTAGACAAAAACCAAGCAACAGTTTGCCGTATCGTTGACGATAAATTTGTTTTAACATTTTCTTTCACCTCTAACCTTTCAACAAGGATTCTTGACTCAAATTGGCTTCAAATAAATCTTCCAAGGTCAATGGGAGTTCTTCAAAGAGCAACGGCTCTAATTGCCGGATCTGTTCTTCTAATGCCGCATCGTATTCTTCGAACAAAGCAACAATCACCCGACCTTGACGATTGATCAATTTTGAATGCTGTTTGATTAGTGGCGGTACCTGTTTCCCACGAAAGACGAATTGAATTTTACGGGCATTTTCCCGCATCGTTTCTAACCGATAATCTTTAGCGATTGTTCTTCCTTTGATTAAAAGGGCTCGGTCGATAATGTTCTCAAGCTCATTTAGATTATGAGAAGCGATGATGGCTGTGCGATTAGATTCACTCAAGTTTTCTAACAAAAGGCCAATGACCTTTTTGCGTACAATAATATCTAAACCGTCAAAAGGTTCGTCCAATAATAGATAATCGGCATTGGAAGCAATGGCTAAAATCATCTTATACAGTCCTTGCATGCCTTTAGACATTCGCCGATACGAATGGCCAAGTGGCAATCCGTTGCTCTGCATCATCTCAAGATAAAGATCTTGATCAAATTTGGGGTAAGCGAGCCGATAAAAGGCATTGATTTTTTTCAATGAATACGCCGCTAAAAAATTCTCTTTTTCATCGATATAAAATAAGTTTTCCTTTAGTTGCGGCTTCTGAGCCAATGATTGACCATCAATCATGATTTCGCCGCCGTCTAAAGCGTACTGTCCTGAGAGTGTACGGAAAAGCGTGGTTTTTCCAGAGCCGTTGCGCCCAATCAAACCGACGATTTCATTTTTGCACAATGAAAAGGTAACATCTTCTAGAATAGTAGTCCCTTCAATTTTCTTTGTAACGCCTTCTAGGTTCATTTATCGATCCCTCCCAGTTCTTCTTCAAATGCAGTGACCCAAGCAGTGATTTCTTGGATGCTGATCTGCAAATGTCCTGCCTCGATCACTAATTCTTTCAATCGTTCTTTTAATTGCTGGATCCGCCGCTCGTCGCGGGGAACACTCTCCAGTGCTTTGACAAATGTTCCTTTGCCTTTGATGGTGATCAAGACCTGCTCACTTTCCAATACTTTGTAGGCCTTGCTGACGGTATTTGGGTTCATCAACAAGCGTTTGGCCATCTCACGAACCGAAGGAATTTGATCACCCGGTCTCAAAACACCATGCAAGATGTCTTCTTTGATGCTCAATATCAGCTGCTCGTAATAAGGTTTGCTGCTTGTCTTGTTGATCATGACCATATACTCAGCCCCTTTCGTTTATGTGTACTAGTATACGTAGTACACTATCAAAAGTAAAGAACTTTTGCTAAAATAAAACAAAAAGGAGGAGTGACAATGATCCGTTGTGATTGGGCAACAAGTAGTCCCGCAATGCAAGAGTACCATGATCATGTTTGGGGGAAACCTGAGTATGATGATCAGCAGTTGTTTCGTAAGTTGGTTTTAGATATGAATCAAGCAGGACTGAGTTGGCAAACGATTTTGAACAAGATGGCAAATTTTGATCAAGCATATGATCACTTTGATATTGAGACAGTGGCCAATTATTCGGAAGAGAAAATCCTCGCACTGATGGATGATCCTGGTATTATTCGGAATCGCAGAAAAATAGAAGCAGCGATTCATAATGCCCGACTTGTGCTAGAGATCCAGCAAGAATTTGGCAGTTTTTCTGAATTTTTATGGCGTTATGTCGATCACCAGCCAATGATCAATCATTTTCAATCACAAGCAGAGGTACCGACTCATTCACCAATTTCTGATCGCTTGGCGAAGGATTTAAAAGCTCGTGGCTTTAAGTTTATAGGAACGACAACGATCTATGCATTCATGGAAGCTGTGGGAATGGTTAACGATCACCTGACAAGCTGTCTCTGTTACGAGGAACTTTAGAAGGAAGACGAGAAACATTGAGGAGGAGTCAGATATGGGAAAACTGGTTTTTTATGGAGCGATCAGTTTGGATGGCTATTTAGCAGGAGCAGAGGATCAGCTGGATTGGCTGTTGGCGACTGATACAGGAGCAAGCACCACGTATGAGAAATTTTTTGAAACGATTGATGCAATCGCGATGGGCCGCAAGACGTATGAAGAAGCAAAAAAATGCTGGCAACCGAAATGCTCTATCCGGAAAAAGAAAATTATGTATTTTCTCGTCAGATGCAGACCAATCCAAAGGATGCAGTGGTTGTGAATCAAGACCCGGTTGTCTTTTTGTCACAGTTAAAAAAAGAGAAAGCGGTTTGGTTAGTTGGTGGCGGCAATCTCTTGCATCCTTTGCTGGAAGCAGATTTGATTGATGAGTGGTATGTGCAGATTGCTCCTGTATTACTAGGAAAAGGCAAGCGCTTGTTTGAACCAGGAGATTATGAAACACGTTTACAATTTGTGGATATGACGCAAATGGGTGAACTCGTAGAGATCCACTATCAGCGTAAATAGATGGGTGGCTTTCTGAGTTTCTTTTTGCCAGTGTTCCAGAGACTTCCTTATGATTCACTCAGAGTTTACATTGAACCATCTAACTAAAAAAACGCACAATCACTGGTTTCCCTTATGGGAGAGATCAGAGATTGTGCGTTTCTTATCTGACTGTCACAAAATCGCGACAGGTTTTTAGTTGTAACGGTTGAACAATTCGATGTATTGATCAATGATTGTTTGGAAGAAGTTGACAGTATCTTCTTTGATCGTATTGTTTTCATCGATCAAGTTCATGATACCCCCAATATAAGCTTCTGGTTGTTGCAAGGTTGGCATGTCTAAGAATACCAATGATTGACGTAGGTGATGGTTGGCACCAAAACCAGCAATTGCACCAGGGGAAACACTTACGACTAAAGCAGGTTTGCCACCCCAAAGGCTAGCACCATAAGGACGTGAGCCGACATCCAAAGCATTTTTCAATGCTGCTGGTACAGAACGATTGTATTCTGGTGTAAAGAAGAAAACGCCGTCCACACTTTGTAATTCATTACGGAATGCAGTCCATTCAGCAGGGACTTTGCCTTCTACTTCCAAGTCTTCATTGTAAAATGGTAGGTTACCGATTTCTAAGAAGACCGCTTCAAAACCTTCCGGTAATAATTCTGCAAATTTTTTCGCTACTAGCTTGTTATAAGAGCCCTCGCGTAAACTACCAACGATAAAACCAATTTTTTTTGTCATGTTGAATTCCTCCTCATATCTTTTACATTTTTTATCTTACCAAAAGTAAGTAAAGCTGACAAATAAAATGCATTTGTCGATCAACTTCAGTCAAAAAGCGCTGTTCCGCTCATAATGGCTGTCTCTGTCTTTAATGATACGCGTTGTAAGAAAATATGGCAAAAGATAACCTATAGAAAAAAGAAACGTAAAAAAAGAGACTGTAAAGAAAAAACTCTTTACACCATCAGTAAAACCTGTTAAACTAGCTCTTGTGATTAAAACAATGGAGGTGTAAATAAAATGGCAGTTAAAATTCGTTTAAAACGCATGGGTTCTAAAAAGAAACCTTTTTACCGTATTGTCGTAGCAGATTCACGTTCTCCTCGTGACGGACGTTTCATCGAAACAGTAGGTACTTACAATCCTTTGCAAGACCCAGCTGAAGTGACAATCAAAGAAGATTTGATTCTTGATTGGTTATCAAAAGGTGCACAACCTTCTGATACAGTACGCAACATTCTTTCTAAAGAAGGCGTAATGAAAAAACATCACGAAGCTAAATTCACTAAGAAATAAGGTGACGACGGATGAATGATTTGCAAGAATTAGTCTTAACGATCGTTTCACCATTAGTGACCAAACCTGAGGAGATCCAGCTTGAAGTGGTCGAATCAGAAGATTTCTTTGAATATAACCTTACAGTTGCACCAGATGATATCGGACGAATCATTGGTAAACAAGGTCGGGTGGCGAAAGCAATCCGGACGATCGTTTATGGGGTTCGTACCAACGGTCCTAAAAAGATTCGTTTAAATATCATTGATGGAAAGTAATGGATAGCATCACTCGCTGAGTGGTGCTTTTTTGTTCTTTCATGCTCAAGACCTATGACAGAACAGCTGGTTTTTGAGATAATAAGAAAAAAGGAGGCGGGAAAATGTCACAAATAGTCGCATGGATCATCTTTATTTTAGTCTTAGTTTTTATCTATAAAATAGGCTCATTTATCTGGCGCACGCTAGGTGTGCTGTTTTTGCTCTTTTTATTATGGATCTATCGGGATGTGATTTTTACTCAAGTTAGTCAATGGACACGAGATTTCCGCTGGGATCAGTTATCAACCTATCTGGATCAAGGAATTCAATGGCTGAAAGACGGTTGGCAGGCTTTACAAAATTGGATTTCGAGCGTAATCAGCTAGTATTTAAAGACAAGCAAAGTTGTTTGTCTTTTTATTTTGGAAAGGGTATGCTCAATAAAAAGGGGGAAATCATCATGAAAAAAGAAATAGGGCTCCTAGTGACAGTATTGGCCATTGGGGCGTTAGCAGGATGTGACACGAAAAATAATACGGATACGTCTGAGTCAACCCATTCAAGCACTCATACCAGTACAACCATTTCTTCTGAAAGCAGTAGCAGCAGTAGTGAGGCAACCTCCAGCAGTGCCGCGCAAACTGAGTCAAGTGAGACAGTTACCCAAGCAGGAACACTGGATCAGTTGTCAGCGGCTTTTCCGCAGGATCGCTTGCCATCAGAGGTACCGATGACGGAGCAAAAGACATTGAATGCAGCAACCCACCAAGGAACGAATCAGCTTTCTATTCTGTATTATCAGCTAAATGATCAACGAAAATTGGATGATTCATCTTTGAACAACGAAACGCCAATCGCCAGTTATCAAAAAGTCACTTACGAAGAGAAGAATCAAGCAGCTGAAGCCGTGCATGCGACCCCTGATGACGGTGGACAAGCCGTCGACCTTGGTCATGCTATCACCGGTCATATGCAAGGTGCAGCTGGTTCCAGTTATCTAAGTTGGCAAGAAGGCAATTGGAACTTGACGGTACGAGCAGTCAATCAAGAGAATCAAGACCCCGTACCAGTAGCAAAAAAAATCGTGGCCTACTTAGAAGAAGCCATGTTACCTGCTCCAGATCTTGGGCAAATCACTGTTGATATGGGCAAATCAGATTACACGGCTACCACCGTTTCTTGGCAAGACGGTAAGATCACTTATACCTTGCAACATCAAGATCCTTTATCCGCATTGAAAATGGCGGTCTCAATGAATCAATAAAAAAGCCAATCTAACGTGTAGGAGGAAGTCATGCAGCTTACCTATTTATCTGACTCTCAGAAAAAGAAACAGATCGTACAAACCATTCTGGCTGACTTGCCGGAGTGGTTCGGTCTGCCCGAAAGCACCGCTGATTATATTGAAAAAAGTGCAGATCAAACCATGATCGTTAAGGAAGAAAAAGGCTTTTTGACATTAGTTAAAACAAGCCCAGTAACGGCTGAGATTTATGTTATGGGCGTATTGAAAGCCAATCACCATCAAGGAATCGGCAGCCAATTGATTCTAGAAGCCATCCGTTGGTGCCAACGAGAAAGGATGGCCTTTTTACAGGTTAAGACATTGGCAGAGACGCATCCAGACCCAAACTACCAACGTACACGAAGTTTTTATCAGGCGATGGGGTTTTTGCCTGTCGAAACATTTCCCACCCTTTGGGGAGCGGAAAATCCATGCTTGTTGATGATCCAAGCAGTTCCACCTCGGGAAAACACTAGAATTCCTTAACTGCCCATGCTAAAATGAGAAGGATTATAAAGGAAATGAGGACCAATCGTGACTGAATTTTTAAATGTAGGAAAAATTGTCAATACCCACGGAATCCGGGGAGAAGTACGAGTGATCTCGCAAACCGATTTCCCAGAAGAACGCTACCGTAAAGGGCAACGATTAACACTGTTTCGAGAAAATAAAGCACCGCTGGAACTAACCGTTTCTGGTCATCGCAAACACAAAAATTTTGATTTATTAACATTTGAGGGTTACCCCACGATCAATGATGTCGAACCTTTGCGAGATGGTATCTTAAAGGTGACAAAAGATGAGTTGGGACAACTTGCAGAAAATGAATATTACTATCATGAAATCATCGGCTTGACCGTCATTGATGAACAAGCCAGAGAACTAGGCAAAATCAAAGAGATTTTATCTCCCGGAGCCAATGATGTTTGGGTAGTCCAACGCAAAGGGAAAAAAGATGCGTTGATTCCCTATATTGAATCAGTGGTAAAACAAATTGATTTAGAAAAAGGCGAAGTTTCTATCGAAATTCCAGAAGGGTTGTTGGACGATGAGGATTGATGTCTTAACCCTGTTTCCAAGAATGTTTGAGGGTCCTATGGGGGAATCGATCATTGGAAAAGCTCGGGAAAAAGAGCTTCTAGAAATCAATGTCTCAAACTTTCGCGAATTTTCGGACAATAAACACCAAACAGTCGATGACTACCCTTATGGCGGAGGGGCAGGGATGTTGCTGAAAGTTCAACCAATCTATGATAATTTAAAAGCGATCGAAACTGCCACCCCGCAAACCAAGAAACGTATTATTTTGTTAGACCCTGCCGGCAAGAAATTTGATCAAAAAATGGCCGAGTCCTTTTCACAAGAAGAGCATTTAGTATTTATCTGCGGCCACTATGAAGGCTATGATGAACGAATCCGTTCGCTTGTGACAGATGAAGTTTCTCTGGGGGATTACGTACTGACAGGCGGGGAATTAGGCGCAATGGTGATGATTGACGCGACGGTTCGTCTGTTGCCCGAAGTGCTAGGAAACGAGACGTCTGCCCAGACGGATTCTCACTCCACTGGATTGCTTGAACACCCGCAGTACACGCGACCAGCAGAATTTCAAGGGATGACGGTCCCATCAGTCTTGATGAACGGCAATCACAAATTGATCGAAGAATGGCGCTTAAAAGAATCCTTGAGACGAACCTATCAGCGACGACCTGATATGTTGGCGGATTATCCCCTAACAGCAGAAATGAAAAAAATGCTGCAAGAGATCGCCGAAGAATCTTCGTCAGAGGATGAATCAAAGTAAAGAATCTCAGTTCCGGGAATCACAACTGCAATCAAATGAAACCACGACAGCGGATACTAGGGGAACCATTCTAGTCCGTTGTCTTTTTTTATAAAGCCAAAATAAATGTCGGAAAAAAACACTGGTGACAAGAAATTTGTCTTTACATGAGCTGGAAAGTTATGGTAAGATATTTTAGTGAGTGTAAACTCAACTATTACGATATTCCGCTGGAGCAAATTGCTTTAAGAATGTTTGGGAATAAGGAGAATGATAAAGATGAATCCATTGATTCAAGAATTAACTCAAGAACAATTACGTACTGACATCCCAGCTTTCCGTCCTGGGGACACTGTTCGCGTTCATGCGAAAGTTGTCGAAGGAACTCGCGAACGTATCCAGTTATTTGAAGGTGTTGTTATCAAACGCCGCGGAGCTGGTATTAGCGAAACTTATACAGTTCGTAAAGTATCAAACGGTGTAGGTGTTGAACGTACCTTCCCATTGCACACACCACGTGTTGCACAAATCGAAGTTGTTCGTTACGGTAAAGTACGTCGTGCAAAATTGTACTACTTGCGTGCATTACACGGAAAAGCAGCTCGTATCAAAGAAATTAGAAGATAATAACGGAAAAATCCTAAAATCTCTAAAATCTGTGAAAAGTCCTTGTATATCAAGGGCTTTTTCTTTTTTCTCTATCACAGTTTTAAGCCTGAATTGGCTGTTTTGGACCATTTTTTACTTATATTCCCCCAGAATGTCCTAAATTGTCCGATATTGACTAACAGTATCGTCAAAATTGGGCAAAATTTAGTAGTCAGTCTGACGACAAATTTAATACGAGAAATACCAAAACATTTACCGAATTTATCATATTTTTAACCCCTTAAGATAAAAAGGTACCAGTTTTCAAAAAAAGGCAAAACATATACTTTGATGATAAAAAGTTAGTGTGATAGATATTCTCTAAATATTATTTAGGAGATTTATTGATGGATAAGATTGATGGTCGAATCATTTGGAAGAATCAAAGTGACTTAAAATTGATTTTAACAATTAATAATTTTATCGAAAAACACGGAATTACATCTACGAGACAATATCAGAAAAAGTTAGCAGAATATCCCAATGAATCACCAAGTATTTGGTTCATCAATCAGAAATATGGGTCATGGGATAACTTGCTAGAGAGTATTGGCCTTGAAAAAAATGATTATGGAAAATGGGCTAAGATGCCAGAAGACAAATTGATGGAAATAGTAGAAAGTTTTATAAGTGATGAAAAAATTCGTTCGCAGCGAAATTACGAAACAAAATCAGTTGGTAGAGATGTCCCTTCTCTAAGTACGTTGAAAAAATTAGTTGGTGATGTACGGTCACTGTTTAGAAAAAAGGAAGAGAAAAATCTATTAACTGACTTTCAGTTGTTGATGGAGCTGAGAGAAGAAATTATTCGATTAGGACTTGAAGAAGATTTATCAATGACAAAATTCCGTAAGCTATCAAGGTCAGATAAACTTCCGTCAGCGATCACAATATTGAGAAGAACAAACAAATCTTGGGAGGAATTAATGGAAGAAATTGGATTTGATTATCGGAAAATCAAAATTTATAAACAAAGAGACAATTTATCTCGAAAGAAAAGTTAATAGTATCAAGCTTAAAAAGGCGTTCAAAACTAAAAATTTGAACGTCTTTTTTTATTACCCAAAAATGAAAGGAGATTTTATTTTATGAAAAAGCTGAAATTTAAAAATTGGCGATTATTTGCGACTTTGGCTCTATTAGGTCAAACCATTGGTGGAGCGATTGGTCCTACGATTGTTTTAGCCGATGAAATCACACATCCACAAACGGTAACCGTGGAACTTGATTTAGCCCATCAGTATGCTGTCGAAGGAACTTTCAGTGACGGCCGTCCAATGTCAGAAGTTACTGTTCCACATTATGCTGTGTACAATGACGTGAAACAAGATATTTTCTGTATTGAACCAGGGGTGCCAATTTACAATGAGTTCACTCCTGGGTATGAGAAAAATCCATTGCCTGATATGCCGGAGAAAGCGAAATTAGTTTCCGTTTTATGGAAGAAAGCCGGTACAGATGTAGATACTCATATTGTGGCACAGAAGATGATCTGGCAAGAAGTTAACGGTTATACCCTTCACTCAATCAAACGATCAGATGGTAGTGCCGTAAATATCGCAGCCATTGAAGCAAAGATTAATCAAGCAATTGCCGATTATCAGAAGAAACCAAGCTTCCATAATTCCACAGTAAAAACAGTGTTAGGTCAATCAGCCACATTGACAGATACAAATAATCTGAACTTGTCAGAATTTGATGAGGTTGTGGAAAATACCGCAAATATTGATTATCGGGTAAATGGCAATCAATTAGTAATCACACCAAATGCCAATTCAAAAGAAAGTGGTGTATTGACGCTTAAGAAATCTGCGGGTACGGGAACACCGGTTGCCTATAAGATGGCTGGCCAACAAACTTTAATGGCCGGGGCAATTGATAAACCGAATACTTACACGATCAAAATTGATGTGGAAACTAAGGGTTCTTTAAAGATTAAAAAAGTTGATAAAGAATCAGGTGAAGTTGTACCAGAAACGGTTTTCCATTTAGACTTTGGAAAAACTTTGCCTGCAAAAGACGTGACTACTGACAAAGAAGGAATTGCTACCTTAGATGGGATTCCTCACGGTACAAAAGTAACCATTACTGAAAAATCAGTGCCAGCGCCTTATACGATTGATACCACACCCATGACTGCTACGATTAAAGCAGGTGAAACCATTTCTGTGACTTCAAAAAATACGCGAGAAAAAGGTCAAATCATTCTGGATAAAACCGGAGTTGAAACAGGAAATGATCTTTGGAACGATAATTATTCCTTAGCTGGCAATACGTTTGCCATTCGCAAGGATAGCCCAACTGGTGAAATCGTCCAAGAAATGACCACGGATGAAAACGGTCATGCGGAAACACCAAAAGAAATTGCCAATGCGTTGGAATTGGGAACTTACTACGTGACAGAAACCAAAGCTAGTAATGGATTTATAAATACCTTTAAACCCGTAAAAGTCGAATTGAAGTATGCCAATCAAACCGTGGCCCTCGTTACCAGTAATGTAAAAGGGCAAAACCAAGAAATTACTGGAGAAACCACTTTGATGAAAGAAGACAAAGACACTGGAGATAAAACACAAGGCAAGGCAGTCTTTGAGGGGGCTGAATACACCTTGTTTACTGCTAAGGATGGAAAAGCGGTTAAATGGGGTGAGGCTTTTAAGCCAGAATTAGTGAAAGGAACGAAAGCTTCTGATGAAACGGTGACTTTGACTTTAGATGAAAAGAATCAAGCTGCCGTTAAACACTTAGCCATCAACGAGTATTACTGGCAAGAAACCAAAGCACCTGAAGGATATACCTTGGATGAAACGAAGTATCCTGTATCCATCAAAAAGGTGGATGTTAATGAAAAAAATGCTGTGATTACCCGAGATGTTACGGCAAAAGAACAAGTGATTCGCTTTGGGTTTGATTTCTTCAAATTCGCCGGATCAGCTGCGGGAACTGCCGAAACTGGCTTCAATGATTTGACCTTTAAAGTGTCTCCATTGGAAGGAACCAATGAGATCACAGGTACTGAGGATGAAGCGACCACAGCTTATAACGAGCAATTAGGCTTTGATGGCTATGGCAAGTTTGAAAATCTTCCTTATGGGGATTATTTACTTGAAGAAGTAGAAGCCCCAGAAGGATTTCAAAAGATTACGCCATTAGAAATCCATTCTACTTTTAAAGAAAATAAAGAGGATTACGCCAAGAGTGAGTATGTCTTCACCATTACCGAAAAGGGACAAAAACAACCGATTAAGACGGTGACCGTTCCTTACGAGAAACTGACGAATAAAGAATTTTCTGTCAGTTTGAATCGTTTGATGCTCTATGATTTGCCTGAGGAAGAAGATAGCTTGACTTCCCTTGCGACTTGGAAAGACGGGGACAAAGAATTAACTTCTCTTGATTCTACCGAGCTAGTTGATAAGTTGAGCTATAACTTGCATGAAATTAAAGAAGACTGGTATGTGGTAGCACAAGCCATTGATGTGGAAGCCACAAAAGCTGCCCAAGAAAAAGATGAAAAAGCCAAACCAGTGGTAATTGCCGAAACAACGGCTACCTTGGCGAACAAGGATAAAACAGGGACTTGGAAAATTCTGCATAAATTAACCGCCGAACAAGTTTTGGATAAAACCATCGTCTTGTTCAACTATGTGTATGAAAACAAGGAAGCCTTTGAAGCAGGCGATGAGCCAGTAGCGAAGGATGCTAGTTTGAATAACCAAGCCCAAACTGTTAATTGTACGGTGGAACGCTATGTTTCCATCCAAACAAAAGCGCACTTAGAAGACGGTTCGCAAACTTTCACTCATGGTGACGTGGTAGATATGTTTGATGATGTATCCATTACCCATGATGTACTGGATGGCTCAAAAGAAGCCTTCGAAACAATTTTGTATGTTTTACTGCCAGATGGTACGAACAAAGAGATTTGGAAATCTGGCAAAATTGATTACGAAGTGAATGACAAAGAATTTACCAAAACTGTGCTTGCAGAAAAAGTGGATACAAGCAAATATCCAGAAGGCACAAGTTTTACCTTCAAAGAAATTAACTATGACAAAGATGGAAACATCAATGGGAAACACAATGAAGATTTGAAAGAAAAATCCCAAACCTTAACTCCCAAAAAAGTTCCGACAACACCAAGTATGCCAGAAAAACCAGAAACACCAACTGTTCCAAGCGACTCTCAAGAATCTAGTCCTGCAGTGAAGGCATTCCCACAAACGGGGGAGAAAACTTCCAGTGTGTTACTGTTCGTTGGCTTTACTTTGATCTTTGCGACGGCGGGTTATTATTTCTGGAATCGCCGGAACTAAGGTGATGAGATGAAACAAGTAAATAAGAAGAAGCAACGTGCGCGACTGCCTCCTAAAAAAGTGGTCGCGCTATTTTTGTACCCAAAACTAACAATGAAAAGAGGAAAAGAAAATGGAATTGAAATTTGTTGTGCCGGATATGGCCGAAACCTTTGGAAAGTTGAGTTATGCCGGAGAAGGCGAAATTTTGACAGAAGGATATGGACGGAATACCACAATAATTGGTCGTAGTTACCATTTGTATTCCAGTAAGCAACGAGCCGATGATATTGAGGTGGTAGTAGCTGCGGAAGCCGGTGAAAAGGATTTTGATCAAGACCAACCGCTAAAAGCCGTGAATCCCCATTTGGTTGCCAAAGGCTATGAGATTGAGAATCGTGGGTTTACCGACTACGTGTTGTATGTTGATGATTTAGTGAAAGCATAGGAGGAAAAGAAGATGAGATTAACAGAAGGTATTGTCGTAGATTCAGGACTAACGTTTGGGAAATTACGTTTTTCCGCATTACGTCGGGAAGTACGCAAGCAAAATGAGGACGGAACGGTTAGTAATGAGGTAAAAGAACGGACCTATAATTTGAAATCCTCTGCACAAGGTCGAATGATCCAAGTTAGTATTCCAGCAAATGTACCCTTACGCGAGTTTGCTTATGATGCAGAGGTAGAGTTGGTCAATCCAATCGTGGATACGGTCGCCAATTATGTTTTTCGAGAAGGAACTACCGTCAATTGGTTCATTAAGGCGGATGATTTAGTCTTAAAACGACAACCGAATCAAGGAAATTCTACGAACCAAAATGAAGGAAAGAAATAGGTGAAGAATATGGAAATTAATGTGGAACATATTTTAGATTGTCTCGATCAATATGGCAAAGGCGAGCTAACCGAGGAACAACTCACTAAAGCATTAACCTATGATGAAAAAATGTTTCTGATTATGCATCAAGGATTACTGGAAGTAGGTAATGATGCCGAAGAAGACTTTGATGTACTGAATTGGTTAGGGGAGGAAGAGTCCTTCTTTATGGTTGTGGAAGCAAAAGAAAACTTATGTCGAGAAGCAGAATCTGTCTTAGAAGAAATCGGTGTGGAGATGCCTGATGCCATTGAAAGCTTTTTAAAACAATTAGTTGAAACAAAGCAACTTCCTATAGCATTAAATGACTAGTATAACGGTTTGAAATTGCCCAATGAAATCCTATTGGGCTTTTTTGATTGGGGGTGGAAACCATCAAAATGTATAAAGGGCATCGCATACGTGCAGGAGATCAGCACTTGGTTTATCACTTTGTTCTTGGAGGGCTCATTGCTTTGTTCATCGGTTGGATGAGCGTCTTTTATTTTCAAGAGCTTAGAAAAATTGATCTTTCCAAGCTATCATTTTCCACTAGTGAAATCGTTTGGTCCATGAAAGATTTAGTATGTCTGCTTGGGAGTTTTGTTTTGTCAGGAAGTATGATGTTACTTTATATTCATTTTTTTCCTGATCATTGGCGAAGTTTATGGCATCGACAAAAGCTAGCTCGGATGATTCTAGAAAACCATTGGTATGAAGTGAAACAAACTCAAAGTGAAGGTTTTTTCAAAGATTTGAATAGGAGTCGAACCAAGGAGAGTATTAGTTACTTTCCCAAAATCTATTATCGAATGAAGGACGGGTTACTTTCTATTCGCGTTCAAATTTCACTGGGAAAATATCAAGATCAGCTCTTGAAGTTGGAAAAGAAGTTAGAAAGCGG
>NZ_JALAHI010000048.1 GCF_022711995.1 Enterococcus sp. | reverse complement strand
AGTGAGAGTACGACATCAAGCAGATCCAGCAGTGAGAGCGCATCCTCGCCATCGGCTTTAGGTAGGAGTAGTGGTTCGTCAACCGGTGGACAGAAACAACAATTGCCCCAAACAGGAATGACTTCCGATAAATGGATGATCTTGGGGGGCATGCTACTGATTTCTTTTGTCATCTATAAACGAAAATAAGTAATCAAAGCCAAAGAAATAAGATAAATACTTTTTATCCGTCTAGGATGAAAGAGGTTTTAATGACTGAACAAAAAAAGCCGTGATACGCATTGCTAAAAGCGGGGCTACACCACCACTCTTTTAGCAATCAAGTGGATCGGCCAAAAGCTCAGTCTTTTTTTCTTTTTAAAAATGCCATTTTTTCGCAGATTTCGCTTTTTTTTGGCGCATGATTTCTTAAAAGTTTTACTATAATTTCACTATCAAGTTAACCTGAAATTATCGTAGGAAGTGAGGAAGATGAATAAAATCCCACCAATAATCCCGTTGCTCATTTTGTTATTGATTATTTTCTTCAAGCTAGAAGGATTGGCAAGTGAGCATAAAGCAGGAAATCTATTGTTTACTGTTCGAACAAAACGGATCATTTTTGATGAGCGGCATCAATTGATCATGATTCCAATTCGTCCAAATCAAACAATGTCAGCGACTAGTGCGCGCGCGGTACTAACTTATGGTTGGGATGGCACTGGCAGTGAGGCGAATATCATTGGTGAACGGATTCTAACAAATATTGACTGGGTCTTAGGCATGGAAAATTTCCTAAGAATCCAGACAGATTTAACGTTTAATGAAATCAAAAACAAAACTAAAGTGGATTTAGTTATTATCTATGACGGTGAAATAGCTATTACAGAAAACTTGCAGCCAAATCGTTGGGTCTTAGTTGATCTGCCAAAAGATTAAAAGACAGCTGAGTCCAAGAGTTTTTTCATTCGTATGTGAAACGATAAAAAGGGCTTTTTCATTTCCTTGATTCAGTTTCAAAATTCTTTAGATCCAGTTTTTCATGAAATTAGTAGTGCCATGAGAAGAGCTATGAAGAATTAAATGGAAGAATCAGCACTGAAAACCGCTTATCTTATCGCTTATTCACTTATATATTAGCATTTTGCAACTCGTAAAATCTGATAAGAAAACTAGTTCTCAAAAGTAGTCTATCTACCGACTGACAACCGATGGTAGAAATTCACAAAGTAAAAAAATTAAGCACAATCAATTCGTTGAACAGTAATAAAAATGACAGTCAAAATGATTTCTCCCCAAAGAGATCGCAAACAACAAATAAAAAAATTCATTGCTCATTGTCTTATCCATGCGAAAAAGGATAGTGAGTTCTAAGCACAATGATTGGAAATTTCTTCCCCAAAAAGAACAGTCCAGTTTTCTGATTCTTCAAAGGTTATGCCTTGGATGACTCAGCGAAATCTATAGTGAAACCTATAGAGAAATCTATTAAGTGGAATATTCGAAAGAAATGAGGCTGCTCCTTGTCACAAAGGAAATAAGAAGCGTTCATCTCTTTCGGATAATTCCCTAATGATCACAGCTTCTGACACTTCGGTAGAGCAGAAAATCATCGCCCATTGACAATCGCTCTTTTGAAGTGGTATGATCGCAAAACATTTAACAACTTTTGGGAAGAACTTTTTTCCGAAGTTTACTTTATTTAAGCGAGGATCATACAGTGTTTAGCGTATTATTAGATACAACGGAAAAACAAATCAATCAGTTTCTTACCTATTGCTACGAAGAGAACCGAACAATTTTTTCTATCAAAGAATTGATGGCTGTATTTAACTATAAACCCAGTAAGATATTAACCGTTATTCATCAAGTAGAATTATTTCAAGAGCAATATTCTGAATTTTCTTTGACGTATCCCTTCGAATCAAAGTCCATAAAAATTGAATTTTCCCAACGATTTCTAATCAGTAAAGTACATGCGGTCTTATTAACAAAATCGATTGGCTTTACATTGCTTGATTCATTCTTTAAGGGGAAGTATCAGTCATTGGAACAACTCAGCCAAGAAACTTATCGTAGCTTGCGAACGATTCAACGGAAACTCAGTGAATTAAATAACGTCTTAGCCAATTATCATTTGTCCTATAGTCTAAAAAAAGCTAATCCTCTTGAAGGAAAAGAATACTATATCCGTTATTTTTATCATGTCATGTATTGGCAAGTTTTTGATGAAATGGATTCAGAATTATTATCAATGGTCAGAGGAAAAGAATCGCTCGTTACACAATTTCAGTGCCATGCTCCTTATATGCGTAAAATTGATAGTGATAAATTTCTCTGTTTATTGGCGATTTCCTTTCAACGAATCAAGCAGCAACATCCAATCCTAGAGATTCCCGCTGAAATCAAAACTTTCCAACACCCATTGATTTCTAAAAAGGAATTTACGGAATATTTTCTAGTGCCTTTTTTTCAAGCCAATATTTACTCGGTACAAGGTCTTCCTGAGGAAGAAATCAGTTTTCTCTATTTTATGTTTGCTGTCATGAATACATATTTGGAAGATGATCTTATTAAAATTCCCAGAGAGTGGCTAGACCAGGGACATTTAGCTGAAGAAACGATCATCCTAAAACTAGGTGAATATTTTGATCTATCCTTTACCGATGCAGAAAAGAATTATTTGCTGGTTAATCTAGCAATGATTCATGCCTACTCATTGGTATTTGGAACAGTTCACAAAATCGATGGCTTTGGCAAGCAAACGAAGGAAAACGAGTTACAAGGTTACTTTCCAGTGATGTATCCGACCATGAAGCGATTTTTGCTGGCATTGAAAACGGAGATTCCCGAACTACTGAATTTTATCAAGAAGAATGACCGGCTTATTTTTCAATACTGTATGTTAGCGAGAACCGTCTTTATCAAATATGAACAACCAGTAACTTTTTCCATCCAATCAAAATTTGGTAAAACGCAAGAACTGTGGATCAAAAATCGATTGCTGCACACAACCCATCGTGCGATCGAACATATTCCTATGGTGGAGAAGCCAGATATTCTAATCAGTGATTACCCAATTCATCTAGAGGTTGACCAACAGATCAAGGTTTTTTATTGGAATGGACAGCCTACAGGAAATGATTGGGAACGCTTGGAAGACATCATCTATGCCATCAGAAGTGAAAAACATAAGCGGGTATTTGAGCGCCTCAGTTTTACGACTGCAATCAATTCTTGAGAAATGAGAATAGTTTCTAGGGTGCGGAATTTCAAGTTAATTATTTTGCAGCCATTTCGCAAAAATCAAGTTCTCGATAGGATAAAAATCAGATGATAGAAGCGCTATTGGTGCATTTGGTGGTTAATTCTTGTGTTTTCACACAACGAATAGCCTCGGATGCCAATCGGCGCTTTTTTCTTATTGACTTTTATTTGTACTAATGAGATGGTAATAAGAACTATTATTATGATAGTGAAAAAATAGTTGGTAGAAAGTAGGGATGAAATGACGGAAGTAATATCACTTCAAAATGTATCAAAGCTGATTGGAAACAAGCAGATCATTGAAAATGCTTCTTTCACAGTAGAGCAAGGGCAAGTCGTCGGTTTATTAGGACCGAATGGTGCGGGGAAGACAACAATTATTCGGATGATCGTTGGTTTAATGAAACACAACAAAGGATCGATCACCATTATGGGAAATCCGCTTGAAACCTCTTTTAAAGCAGCGATTGCCTCTGTTGGGGCAATTGTAGAAAATCCAGAATTTTACAATTATCTGACCGGATATGAAAATCTGATGCAGTACCAACGTATGGCGAAAACAAAAATGACAGCCACTGAGATGGATGACTTGATTCATCAAGTTCATTTAGAAGGTCACATCAATCAAAAAGTCAAAACTTATTCATTAGGAATGCGTCAGCGTTTAGGTGTGGCGCAAGCGTTGATTCACCGTCCGAAACTTTTAGTGCTTGATGAACCAATGAATGGTCTTGACCCAAAAGGCATGAGAGAGTTTCGGGAAATGATTCTCATGCTAAGAGAACAGGGTGTTTCTGTTTTAGTTTCAAGCCACCAATTAAGCGATATCGAACAGATAGCTGATCACTTGATTGTTGTGCAAAAAGGGAAAGTTACACACCAAGTGACGATGGCAAGCTTAAAGTCAGGAAAAAATGTTCTGATTATTAAGACGGATAATGATGATGAAGCGTTGAATGTTTTAAAAGCGAACTTCCACCTCGATGTTCTTCGTCTGTCGGATGAATTGCAGATTTCACTTGAAACAGATAATCGTTCAGAAATCGCTGCTACTCTAGTAAACGCGGGCATTGGTTTAAAAGAAATGAAAGTGCAGCAATCCTCGTTAGAAGAAACGTTTTTGGCGTGGACTGAAGAAGGAGGGCTTTAAGATGTTGACACTAGTAAAAAACGAATGGATCAAAGTCACGAAAAAAATGTCGACATGGATCATGCTGGCGCTCTTGGTGATTTTCACCTTTGGGATTACTTATATTGTCCGCTTAGGCGCACCAACTACCAAAGCCAATGAGCTTTTTATGTCTTTAAGTGAAATGACATCATTTTTAAATTTATTTGTGGTCATCATTGCTGCCTCAGCAGTAGCAGAAGAATTTAGTCGAGGAACCATCAAATTTCTTTTGATACGTCCTTTTTCAAGAAGTCAGATATTAGCCGCGAAAGCGATCAATACGTTGTTGTTCGCTCTACTTGGCACACTGGTTTTATTTATCAGCAGTTTTCTTGCTAGTAATTTATTTTTGGTTGGCGAATCGCCTTTTGCTGCAACTGATTTTAATCAACTGCCTGCAATAACGGTAGCACTAGTCTATGCGGCAACAAATATGTTGCTAATCCTATTTTATATCGCATTGACTTTGTTCATTTCAGCCGTGATTCGGTCGCAAAGTCTGGCCGTTGGATTAGGGGTCTCTATGTTGTTCGGTAGTAGTATCATCAATTCGATCATGCTGTTTGCAATCGAAAAATACGATTGGTTAAAGTGGAATCCCTTTAATTTCATGAATATCAAGAATAGCATTCCTGAGTTACTGCAAAATACAAATATGCAAGATATGATGGTTAGTCCTGGTTTGACTTACTGGGAAATGACGATTGGAATCTTACTTTATAGCTTGTTGATCTACTTTTTGACAAATTGGTTGTTCAATAAGCGAGATGTAGCACTAAGCTGATTTTTAAGAGAGAAAGTTTTTGGAGAAATCCTGCTTTCTCTCTTTCCTTTTATATTTTTTTCTAGTAAAATGATTCATTGAGAGTACAAGAGAAAGGAGAGATTTCCAATGACTGTTAATGTAGGAATTGTAATCGTGATCGCTGTTATCGCGTTATTATTAGGCGCTATCGGTGGTTTCTTTTTGGCGCGTAAATATATGCAAGATTATCTGAAGAAAAATCCTCCCGTTAATGAGGATATGTTGCGTTCGATGATGATGTCAATGGGTCAAAAACCTTCTGAAAAGAAGATTCGTCAAATGATGCAACAAATGAAAAACCAAAAATAGGTTTTTTATCGCAAAAGCGGGCTGATCCCATCAGCTCGCTTTTTGTTGCGAGTCACTGCGACTGGCCGCGCTAGCGAGACAGAGCAGATGAGGAGGAATACCTACTCGGTGTTGCGAGTCACTGCGACTGGCCGCGCTAGCGAGGCAGAGCAGATGAGGAGGAATACCGGGTGTTGCGAGTCACTGCGACTGATCGCGCCAGCGAAGGCTTTATGGAGTAAAAACGCCATGGAAAGGGGCACTCAAACGGTTCATCTTGATTGCTTCATCAAAAGTATTCTTGAATAAATAGTCCGAAAATTTAGATGATTCAAATGATTTGAAGTCTGTAGGAGTGAATAATAGGAGGGTGTTATGTCGATTTTTAGAAAGTTAGGTTGGTTTTTTCGGCAAGAAAGAAAGCATTATTACATTGGGGTAGCCGCTTTAGTCATGGTAGCTCTTGTTCAGTTAGCACCACCTAAAGTGATCGGGATCATTATTGATGAGATCGCTAACAAAGAAATTTCGATAGAAAAGATTCTGTTTTGGATTGGGGTTTTGATCGCTGCTGCATTGGCACAGTACATTTTCCGTTTTGTATGGCGGACAAATATCTGGGGAAGTGCGGCTCGATTGGAGAAAAGTATGCGTCGCCAATTGTTTGACCACTTTACAAAGATGGATCATCTTTTCTATCAGAAGCATCGAACGGGAGATTTGATGGCCCATGCCACTAATGACTTAAATGCGATTCAAAATGTAGCAGGGGCAGGGATTTTAACTTTTGCAGATTCATTCATCTCTGGAGGAGCGACGATTATAGCGATGATCTTTTTTGTTGATTGGCGTTTGACACTAATTGCGCTGATTCCCTTGCCTTTTCTGGCTGTCATGGCGAGAGTGCTGGGCAGCAAGCTCCATGATGCATTCCGCGACTCCCAAGAAGCTTTTTCAGCGATCAATGATAAAGCGCAAGAAAGTATTACTGGAATGAAAGTCATCAAAACCTTCGGACAAGAGAAAGAAGATATCCAAGATTTTCAAGCCAAAATTGATGACGCGATCATCAAAAACCGCAAAGTCAATTTTTTAGATGCACTCTTCGATCCTTTCATTACATTGATTATTGGTGTGTCATATGTCTTAACGATTATCGTTGGTGGCCGGTTTGTTATGTCAGGGGAAATATCGATTGGTCAATTGGTTTCATTTATCAGTTACATTGGAATGTTGGTGTGGCCGATGTTTGCCATTGGTCGTCTGTTTAATGTATTAGAGCGAGGCAATGCCAGTTATGATCGGGTCTCTGAATTGTTGGGGGAAAGAACCCATATCGTTGAAAAAAAAGAGGCGATCCAAGAGCCGGCGCAAGGTAAAATCGAAGTAGCACTAGATACTTTTCGCTATCATGATGCCGAAGAGATCACGCTGCAACAAATAGCGTTTACCCTACATGAAGGACAAACGTTAGGAATCGTAGGCAAAACAGGAGCAGGGAAAACCTCCATTCTGAAGTTATTGATGCGGGAATACGACCATTATGAGGGTGAAATTCTTTTTGGCGGGCATAGTATCAAAGCCTATTCTTTAAATGCATTACTGGGGTCTATTGGCTATGTTCCCCAAGATCATTTTCTTTTTTCCATGACGATCCGAGACAATATCCGTTTTGCTGTCCCGCAAGCGTCGCAAGAAGCAGTCGAAACAGCCGCTGATTTGGCTGCCATCGATGAAGATATCAAGGCGTTGCCAGATGGGTACGAAACAATGGTCGGTGAACGTGGGGTCTCATTATCTGGTGGGCAGAAACAGCGATTGTCCATCGCTCGGGCTTTGATCGTGGATCCGGAGTTGCTGATTTTAGACGACGCATTATCAGCAGTCGATGCCAAAACAGAAGAAGCTATTTTGCACAAATTGCGGGAGTACCGAAAAGACAAAACAACGATCATTTCTGCGCATCGTTTGAGTAGTGTCAAACATGCCGAAGAGATCATCGTCATTGATGAAGGAAAAATCATCGAGCGGGGGACCCACGAAGCCCTGTTAGCCAAAAATGGCTGGTACAAAAAAATGTGGGACAAGCAACAGCTAGAAGCCAAAATTGAAGGGAGTGAAGCATAATGGAACGTCAAGAATCTGAATGGTCAAAATCCATTCCCTTAAAAGAACAAAAACTGATCATCAAACGGATGTTGCAATTTGCAAAACCTTTCAAAAAAACTTTTTTTGCAGCGATCTTTTTTGCATTCCTCTTATCGATCGTCAATATTCTCTTACCGAGGATTTTGCAGACATTTATGGATAACTATCTGACACAACAGTCTGCAACGAATCAAATCATTTACTTTTTTGCCGGGCTTTATTTTTTTGGAGTAGTCGTCAAAGCAGTTATTTGGTTCTTTCAATGGTTTTTATATTCGATGGCGTCTTTGCATACCTATCAATACGTGCGAACCAAACTCTTTGAAAAACTGCATAGCTTAGGTATGCGGTACTTTGATCAAACGCCAGCAGGTTCAATTGTGTCGCGAGTCAGCAATGATACCGAAACACTGTATGAATTTTGGTATGTGTTTTTGATGGTTTTGACGGGAATTTTTGCTGTCCTTTCTTCTTTTGCTGCAATGTTTCAGATCAACGTAAAAATTGCTTTGTTGAATCTGATTTTCTTACCAATTTTGATGATCGTTATCTGGTATTATCAAAAATTTAGTTCAAGAATCTATCGCCAAATGCGCGAGAAGTTAAGTCAATTGAATACGAAACTAAATGAATCGATTTCTGGAATGCAGATCATTCAACAGTTTCGACAAGAAGCACGATTAAACCGCGAATTCGAGGCAACAAATGATGAGTACTTGAAGACGAGATATGCGATGATCCGAACCAATTCATTATTATTGTCACCGATCATCAATTTTCTCTATGCGATTGCAATCGCTATGTCCTTAACATTATTTGGGTTTGATGCCTTGCATTCGCCTATTGAAGTTGGGTTGATCTATGCTTTTACCACCTATGTCCAAGGCTTCTTCAATCCTATGACACAGATGATGGACTTTCTCAGCGTTTTTACCGATGGTATGGTAGCTGGCAGCCGTATCCTTAAAATCATGGACAATGAAGAATACACCCCGCAGCAAAATCCAGATGCGAATCAAAGCATTGAACAAGGAAAGATTGAATTTCGTAATGTCAGTTTCTCTTATGATGGCGAAAATGACGTCTTGAAAAACATTTCCTTTACAGCTTATCCAGGAGAAACTGTCGCCTTGGTGGGACATACCGGTAGCGGAAAAAGCTCGATCATTAATGTGTTGATGCGCTTTTACGAATTTGGGGAAGGACAAATCTTGATTGACGATCATGATATTCGTGATTTTACGATTGAAGAATTGCGGAAAAAAGTTGGCTTAGTTTTGCAGGATGCCTTCATGTTTTATGGAGATATCTCCGACAATATTCGTTTGTTAAATCCAGAAATCAGTGAAGAACAGATTGAAGCAGCGGCAAAATTTGTTCAAGCAGATAAGTTTATCGAAAAACTAGATGGCAGCTATCATGCCAAAGTAATTGAACGGGGCGCTAGCTACTCCAGTGGGCAACGGCAACTGATTTCATTTGCTAGAACGATGGTGACTGATCCAAAAATCTTAGTCTTAGATGAAGCCACTGCAAATATCGATACTGAAACAGAGGGACTGATCCAAGAAGGGTTAGCGAATATGCGTCAAGGAAGAACGACGATCGCTATCGCCCATCGCCTATCCACGATCCGGGACGCAGAGTTGATTTTGGTTTTAGATAAAGGACGAATCGTTGAACGAGGAAATCATGATTCGTTATTGAAACAGCAAGGGCTTTATACCGATATGTATAAATTACAATCCAGTGAAGTTTAAAATAAGTCTTTTTATAAGTGTTTAAAAAGAGCAAAAGGATCTTACATCAAATGCTGCAATCATCAGTAACACAGGGATGACTGCTCATATGTAAGATCTTTTTTTGAAAAAATGAGAGCGACCAAAAGAAAATGCATAAGATAACAAAATTTATTTTTTTCATCAACCTGTTGACAGCGTTTTCTCTGTTTGTTATTATAAAGACAAGTTAATCATTCGTATGGATAGTGATTGTTGAAAAACAAGCTAAACCTGATGAAAGCAAGGCTATTTAGACTGCTCTCATTAGGTTTTTTTTCTGGACAAAAAGGAGTCGGGCAATGCGTTGAATGGCTATCTTGTATAAAGTTAGATTCGTACATCAATGGTCCATTGGGGGTAAAACATGAAAATCAGTAAAGTGTTAAACAATAATGTCGTGATAACTACTGATGAAAAACAAAATGAAATAATTGTGATGGGGAGAGGAATTGCCTTTAAGAAAAAGGTCGGTGACGATATCAGTGATCAAACCATCGACAAAGTTTATCGTTTGGAAAATCAAACGATTGCATCCCAATTTCAAGAACTATTGGCTGATTTGCCATTAGAATATCTTGAACTTTCAAATCAAGTCATTGAATACGCTAGAGAAGAGTTGTCCGCGCTGATCAATGATTCAATTTATATCTCTTTACCTGATCATTTACATAGTGCAATCGAACGTGCCGAAAAGGGCATCGTTGTCAAAAATGTTCTTCTCTGGGATATCAAACGCTTTTTTCCAGATGAATACAAAATCGGCAAAAGAACAATTGAAAAAATCAGTGAGCATTATGGTATCGATTTACCTGAAGATGAAGCAGGCTTCATTGCCCTTCATTTAATAAATGCGCAAGCGGAAAATACCGATCAGAACAATCTTTATGAATTAACGAAAACGATGCAAGATATCATCAATATCGTTAAATATTACTTCAAAACCACTTTCGATGAAGAATCTGTTTACTTCTATCGATTTACGACTCATCTGCGTTTTTTCGTATCTCGGATGCAAAGTCATTCTACCCCTGCGGAGGAAACAGATGATGAGCTGCTTGAGATGGTAAAGATGAAATATCACAATGCCTATCAATGTGTGCAGAAGATCAAAGCGTTTCTGATAACGAATTATCGTTACGAGATGTCAAATGATGAAAGTTTGTACTTAACGATTCATATTGCCCGATTGGTGCAAAAGAATCGCTAAACTAAAAAAGAAAGGAGGTTCCCCAGAAAAAACTGGGAAAAGTAAAGCATTTTTTGGATAGTGACATTCAGTTGGCTAAACCTTCAATCAACTAAAAAATTGGAGGAAACAAAAATGGGAAAATATCATGAGTTAGCAGAAAAAATTGTTGCAAATGTCGGCGGGAAAGAAAATATCAATAGTTTGACCCACTGTATCACTCGGCTGCGTTTTAAATTGAAAGACGAGAAAATCGCAAATGATGACATCTTGAAAAACATGGATGGTGTCGTAACGGTGATGAAAAGTGGTGGTCAATACCAAGTAGTTATTGGGAATCACGTGCCGGATGTTTACGCAGAAGTAGTGGATGTTGCCGGAATCGGTGAAGGCAGTGAGGAAGGCGGTTCCGACGGGAACATCTTCAATCGCCTGATCGACATCCTTAGCGGTTGTTTCCAGCCTTTCTTAGGGGCATTAGCAGCTGCCGGTATGATCAAAGGATTTAATGCATTATTAGTATTTTTAGGCACACTGGGTTGGTTCAACTATACAGCAGCCTCTGGCACGTATGTGATGTTGAATGCGATCGGTGATGCAATATTTATGTTCATGCCGGTTATTTTAGGGTATACCTCCGCGAAGAAGTTCCGTTTGAATCCGATGGTCGGTATCGTTATCGGTGCTGCACTATGCTATCCGACGATTCAAGGCACTGCGTTACAAGAAGCCTTTACTGCAGTTGCTGGTGAAGGAGCAGCCGCACCTTATGGCTTGCTTGGGCAATCGGCTTACCAAACCTTCTTAGGTATTCCGTGGGTAGGAGCGACTTACACAAGTAGTGTTGTACCAGTTATTTTCATCATTGCATTTGCTGCACAAATTCAAAAACTTGCTAAAAAAGTGATTCCAAGTGTTGTCCAAACATTCTTGGTGCCATTTTTCGTTTTGCTAATTGCTTTACCGGTTGGATTTTTGGTCATTGGTCCAATCATCAGCATGTTGACAGATCTATTGAGTGCTGGTTTCCAAGCGCTAATGGACTTCTCACCAGCCGTATATGGGTTGATCTTAGGGTTCTTCTGGCAAGTATTGGTTATCTTTGGCTTGCATTGGTCTGTTGTACCACTAGCAATCATGCAAGTTACTCAACAAGGATTCAGTCAAGTATTGACAGGATCATTCGGGGCTAGCTTTGCTCAAACAGCAGTTGTTGTTGCGATGTATTTCAAATTAAGAGACAAGAAAATGAAAGCATTGTGCCCGCCAGCAATCATTTCCGGTATCTTTGGTGTGACTGAACCAGCTATTTATGGGATCACGCTTCCTAAAAAGACGCCTTTTGTTTTTTCAATGGTCGGTGGGGCTGTCGGCGGCTTGTTCTTGATGGTCAATGGTGTAACTGGCTACACGATGGGCGGACTTGGTATTTTCGGTATCTTCAACTTCATCACTCCAGAAGGAGACGCTAGCGGCATGTGGACTTCGCTGATTGCAATTGTTATTTCAGCAGCCATTGGTTTCGGATTGACAATGCTCTTCTGGAAAGATAATACAGAAGTGGAAGAAGTTGCTGAAGGTCAACCAACCATCTCTGTTCGCAAAGAGGTCATCACTGCTCCTGTTGAAGGAAGTATCGCACCATTAAGCAGTGCCAAAGATGATGCATTTGCGCAAGGCATTTTAGGCAAAGGAATTTTGATCCACCCTACAAAAGGGGAAGTGGTTGCTCCTTTTGATGGAACAGTAATGACATTGTTCCCAACGAAACATGCAATTGGTTTGATTTCCGATAATGGCTTAGAATTATTGATCCATATAGGTTTAGACACTGTTCAACTTAATGGAAAACATTTTGAAGCCTATGTAAAACAAGGGGATAAAGTGACGCGAGGTCAGAAATTGATCACGTTTGATAAGGATGCATTGGTGGAAGCAGGATTCAATATTGAAACACCTGTTTTGGTAACCAACTCAGCTGATTATTTAGATATCATTGAGTCAGATAAAAATGAAGTTGCTTTTTCAGACGATTTGATCACAGCGCTTGTCTAATAAAAAAGCATCGGAAAATCGATTGATCCAATTTTCCGATGCTTTTTCAATTTGGAAATAATGCGTCTTTGTAGGCCAGATGCTCATCGTAAACGGGTTCAGCAATGATGGCGGATGTCGTAGGACGCTTATCAAATTTCGTGCCGATCTCGATTAGTTGCTGGAGATTCTTTTCATAATGCTCGGAGAATACTACTGCATAAAGCAAGTCTAATAAGTAACAGATCGACGTATTGATGGTAAAATTGGCAATTTTTGAGTAAAGACGTTCTCTCGTTGTGATATTCAAGACGCAATCGGCGATTTCTGACAACTTGTTTTCACCGATACTTGTGATGCCAATCATTGGTACGTGATTTTTTGTGAGGATTTCAGCTGTTTGTAAAATCATCTGATTTTCTCCAGTATAGGAAATTAGGATTGCACAGGTGGAGGAATCACAATTTGCGGCTTCATAGGCACTCTCACCCACGGTGTTGCAAACCAAAATATTTTTTTTGATCCGGCGCATTTTCAAAACAAAATCTTGTGAAATAAGCGTATTGGCATTACTGGCAAAAATCTTGATGACTTTTGCATTCAAGAGCGATTGCTTTGCTGCTTGCAGTTGGTCATGATGGATCAGTGACAAAGTGTCTTCAATGGTGGTTTGTTCCAGATTTGCTAACTTTTTGGCAATCGTCATAATTCCATCGTGAGAAGTAAAAGGAAAATTGGCATCCACATTTGTAAAGTGACTATTGATATAGGTCTGCTCTTCTATAAACGCATTCTTCAGTTCTACCCAACCATTGAATCCTAATTTTTTGGAGATGCGAATAAAGGTAGATGGATGGACATAAGTTTTATCAGAAAGCTCTTTGATAGTTTGCTCCGCCATTGCTCTCGGGTGTTCTAAGAGGTAGTCAACGAGTGTACGCTCAGAGGGAGCTAATTTGATTTGCCGCATTTTTTCTTGTAATAACATACTTTCTCCTTTTACAAAATTTGGTTACTAATTGTAAATACAATTTTTACGATGTTTTGACTGAAATATAGCATTTATTCGATGTAAAAGCAATATTCATCGGTATCGCTAATGAATTCTGTAAATGATATTTACAAATCAGGCTGAAAAAAGCAAAAAAAATGCAAACGCTTTTTCCAAATAACTGGGAACCATTGTGTTATCTATTCACGTATCAGATAATTAATTTGTAAATAAATAGCAAAGGAGCAGTACAATGACAAAAGGAATCAAAATCGCTACCATTGGTGGTGGCAGCAGCTACACTCCGGAGTTGATGGAAGGCTTTATCAAACGCTATGAAGAACTACCGATTCGAGAAATTTGGTTAGTGGATATCGAAGCAGGAAAAGAAAAATTAGCAATCGTTGGTGCCATGGCCCAACGAATGTGGGATGCTTCTCCTTATGATGTGAAAATCCATATGACACTGGATCGAGAAGAAGCATTGAAAGATGCTGATTTTGTGACTACTCAATTTCGTGTCGGATTATTAAATGCTCGTATAAAAGATGAACGGATCCCTGCTTATTATGGCATGATCGGTCAAGAAACCAATGGCCCAGGAGGGATATTCAAAGCATTTCGGACCGTGCCGATCATTCTAGATATCGTAGAAGATATGAAACGTCTATGTCCGAATGCCTGGTTGATCAACTTTGCGAATCCAAGCGGCATGGTCACAGAAGCGGTTGTTCGTTATGGAAAATGGGACAAAGTGATCGGTCTTTGTAATGTGCCTGTGATGGCAACCATGATCGAACCTGCATTGATCGGTAAAGAGCCGGATGAATTAATCTATAAATTTGCTGGATTGAATCATTTCCATTGGCATAAAGTCACAGATGCCCATGGCAACGATGTAACCATGGATATTATCGATAAAATGTATGAAGAAGACAACGGCTTACCGAAAAATATTTTTGATGTACCGTTTTATCGTGAGCAATTGGAACAAATGAAAATGATCCCTTGTGGGTATCACCGTTACTATTATCGTCAAGAAGAAATGCTGAAACATGCGCTGGAAGAATATCAAACTGTTGGAACCAGAGCACAGCAAGTGAAACAAACAGAGGCAGAATTGTTTGAACTTTATAAAGATCCAGAATTGGATCATAAACCTGAACAACTGCAACAACGTGGTGGGGCTTATTATTCCGATGCTGCCTGCGAAACGATCGCATCGATTTATGCAAACAAAAATACGCAAATCGTGGTCTCAACCAGAAACGAAGGAGCAGTTCCTGATCTGCCGGCAGACTGCGTGGTGGAAGTCACAGCTTACGTTGGTGGTCAAGGTGCCCGCAATGTTGCATTTGGCGAGTTGCCGACAGCAGAAAAAGGCTGGCTGCAAGTGATGAAAGCAATGGAACTCTTAACGATCGAAGCAGCGGTTACTGGCGATTACAATACCGCATTACAAGCTTTTACCATTAACCCATTGGTGCCATCAGGAGAAACAGCTAAACGCGTAATGGATGAGTTGTTTATTGCCCACAAAGCGTATCTGCCAAACTTTAAAGCAACGATTGAACGATTGGAAAAAGAAGGAATCGAAGTTCAAGACGAACTGGCAAAATCACTTAATTAATCAAAACATCAAGAAAGTAGGAATGAAAGAATGGGATTTAGAAAAGACTTTTTATGGGGCGGCGCTACTGCTGCGAATCAATGTGAAGGAGGATACAACGAAGACGGAAGAGGATTAGCTAACGTTGATGTCGTACCGATCGGTAAAGACCGTTTTCCAGTAATCACTGGACAAATGAAGATGTTTGATTTTGATGACGAACATTTTTATCCTGCCAAAGAAGCCATCGATATGTACCATCGTTACAAAGAAGATATTGCTTTGTTTGGAGAAATGGGCTTTAAAACCTATCGTTTGTCTATTGCTTGGAGTCGAATCTTTCCAAAAGGGGACGAGCAAGAACCGAATGAAGATGGCTTGAAATTCTATGAAGATCTCTTTAAAGAATGTCATAAATATGGCATTGAACCATTGGTCACCATCACTCATTTTGATTGTCCAATGCACTTAGTCGAAAAATATGGCGCTTGGCGCTCACGAGAATTAGTCGGTTTTTATGAAAATCTATGCCGGGTTATTTTCAATCGTTACAAAGGATTAGTTAAATACTGGTTGACTTTTAATGAAATCAATATGATCTTGCATGCGCCATTCATGGGTGCCGGACTTTACTTTGAAGAAGGCGACAATGTTGAGCAAGTCAAATACCAAGCAGCGCACCATGAGTTGTTGGCATCTGCGATTGCGACAAAAATCGCGCATGAAGTAGATCCAGAAAACAAAGTTGGCTGTATGTTGGCAGCAGGTGCCTACTATCCTTACACCAGTAAACCGGAAGATGTCTGGGCATCAAGAAAATCAGATCGTGAAAACTATTTCTTCATTGATGTACAATCTCGTGGAGAGTATCCGCAATATGCATTGAAAGAAATGGCTCGTAACGGGATTGAGATCAAAATGGAAGAGGGGGATGCCGAGTTATTGAAAGCTCATACGGTTGATTTCATCTCATTCTCTTACTATTCTTCACGAGTATCAACGACAGATGCGGAATTATTGGAACAAACTTCAGGAAACATCTTTGCTTCTGTAAAAAATCCTTATCTGGATGCCAGTGAATGGGGTTGGCAAATTGACCCACTAGGGTTGCGAATCACTATGAATGACCTTTATGATCGTTATCAAAAACCATTGTTCATTGTCGAAAACGGGTTGGGTGCTGTGGATACACCAGATGCTGATGGCTATGTGGAAGACGATTACCGAATCGAGTATCTTGCGGCCCATATTCAAGCCATGAAAGATGCGGTTGAACAGGATGGGGTTGACTTGTTAGGGTATACGACATGGGGTTGTATTGATCTCGTTTCCGCTGGAACGGGTGAAATGAAAAAACGCTACGGCTTTATCTACGTAGATCGTGACAACGAGGGCAACGGCACGTTGAAACGGACGAAGAAAAAATCCTTCGACTGGTACAAACAAGTCATTGCTTCAAATGGCGAAGACTTAACAAACAAATAATCAGGCTTGCGGCTTCTTCTTGGATGAATTCTAAGAAGAAAGCCGCTAATAGTATTTACGATGGAGGGACAATATGGGATTTCCAAAAAATTTTCTATGGGGTGGCGCAACAGCCGCGAATCAATATGAAGGCGGGTATCTTTCTGGCGGAAAAGGGTTAAGTACCCTCGATGCCATTACAGGTGGCAGTATGGATCATCCGCGAATGATTACCTATAAAACAAAAGAGGGCCAGATCGAGAAAGTTACTCGGGATACTGAATTACCTGAAGGTGCCGTTGGATACATCGATCCAGAGCAGTATTATCCTAGTCATGTGGCAACAGACTTTTATCATCATTATCAGGAAGACATTGCTTTGTTTGCAGAGATGGGCTTTAAGTGTTTTCGGATGTCTATTTCTTGGGCGCGGATTTGTCCCAAAGGAACCGATGAGATCAACGAAGAAGGCTTGGCTTTTTATGATGCGGTTTTCGATGAGTTGCTGAAGCATGGCATTGAGCCAGTGGTGACGATCAATCACTTTGATATTCCTATGTATTTGGCAGATGAATACGATGGTTGGTCCAATCGCAAAGTGATCGACTATTTCTTGTTTTTCTGTGAAACGATTTTCACGCGTTATCAAAAGAAAGTGAAATACTGGATGACCTTCAATGAAATCAATTTTCTGAGAAGCTGGACTCAAATTGGTATCCATAAGAATGACAAGCAACATAAATATCAAGCTGCCCATCATTTATTTGTGGCTAGCGCCAAAGCAGTAGAGATGGGACACCAGATCAACCCAGAATTCATGATTGGGATGATGGTTGCCTATATTCCAAGTTATCCGATGACTGCGAATCCAGAGGATGTTTTGGCTGCCTTGCAATTCAATCGGGAGCAGGAGTTCTACATTGATGTTCAAGCAAATGGCTACTATCCAGCACATAAGTTGAAAGAATTTGAACGAGAAGGAATCACAATTGAAAAAGCGGCTGATGATGACGCGGTCATCGCGAATGGCACGGTTGATTATATCGGTTTTAGTTACTATATGTCGACGGCATCTTCCGCAAATCCGGAGACAGTTAAGTATGTTGGCGGCAATCAAATGCCAGCCGTAAAAAATCCATATTTATCCGAATCGGATTGGGGGTGGGCAGTAGATCCATTAGGATTACGTATTTCCTTATGTCAGCTGTCTGATCGTTATCATCTTCCGTTATTCGTGGTAGAAAATGGCTTCGGTGCCATCGATCAAGTGGAAGACGACGGTACCATCAATGACGATTACCGAATCGATTATTTCAAGAAACATATTGCTGCTATGAAGGATGCGGTGACCCTTGATGGTGTAGACTTGATAGGCTATACTCCTTGGGGATATATCGATCTTGTTTCAGCGGGGACTGGCGAGATGAAAAAACGCTATGGCTTTATTTATGTCGATATGGATGATCATGGAAATGGGACATTGGCCCGTAAAAAGAAAAAATCTTTTGATTGGTATAAAGAAGTGATCGCCTCAAACGGAGAACAGCTCTAAAAAAAGCCCCACATTCAGAATTCGATAAACAGCGAGAGGGTTCTCGTTGCTACGAATCAATGAATGATGGGGTGTTTTTTTGCTCTTCAGCTATTGTGCGTTAGCCAAGTACCTTTTCGATACTAGGAATCATTTTGGTTGGGTTAGTCTGTGGGGCGAATCGTTCAACCACTTCTCCGTCACGATTGATCAGAAATTTAGTAAAGTTCCATTTGATGGCTTTTCCCATCGTTCCTGGGGCTTGTTCCTCCAAATATTGAAAAAGCGGATCGGCATCCTTTCCATTGATCACTGTCAATTGATGCATCGGAAAGTCAACGCCATAAGTGGTACGGCAAGCTTCAGCGGCTTCCGTAGCAGAGCTGACTTCTTGCTTAAATTGATTGGAAGGAAATCCTAAGACGATCAATCCTTGGTCGCGATATTGTTGGAACAATTCTTCCAACTCGTTGAATTGCGGACTTAATCCGCATTTGGTGGCAGTATTGACAATAACCATTGCTTGACCGCGGTAGCGTTCTAATGAATAGGTTTCGCCATTTTCTAGAGTGGCTTGAAATTCATAAATAGACATTTTTGTGCTCCTTTCGATTGTTGACCATCTTTCTGATTGCTTGAAACGTTGATTGAGACGTAGTTCTTAACTTGTAACTAGTATAGTTCAATCGGCAGGAAAAGCCAAAAATATTTGATTTTTATGGCGCAGACCTACAAAAAAAGCTGGAATTTGGGTCAACGCCCAAAATCACAGCTTTTTTCAATCTTTTTTTACAGTTTTCCTACAGCAAACTTGCTGCCAGAGGAGTAAGCCTTGGCTGTTGCGCTTGCGAGTTACACTTCTGAAGCGACTTCGGCTTTGACTTCATGAATCACCGACTTGGTTTTCCAGACACCGGAATGCCAACGATAGATCATTAAAATACTTCGCAAAGCTTCATCGATTGCGTAGGCGATCCAGACACCGATCAAGCCAAATTTAAAGACGATGGCCAAAGAGTATGAGAAGGGTAGGCTAATGATCCAAAGAACGATCAAGCTACAGAACAATGGAAACTTGACATCGCCACTAGCATTCAATGAACCAACTAAGATCATATTGACCGCACGTGCTGTTTCTAAGACGATCTCAACTAAAAATACGCCTTTGGCGATGGCAATGACTTCGGCATTGGTGGTGAAAATGCCCATGATTGGTTCGATAAAGATATAGGTTAGCAAACAGATGGTGACGGAAGCAATGACGCCAATGATCATCGTGCGCATGCCGCGTTTTTTTGCCCGCTCAAATTCGCCAGCTCCCACATGACGCCCAATCATGATTTGGTTTCCTTGACTTAATGCGGAAGCAATCAAATAGACAAATTGGGTGATTGCTGTCACGTAGGATTTCGCGATCAGTACACTGGAACCTAGCTGTGCCACGATCATTGTTACGACGACTTGCGCTCCTTGATAAGACAATGATTCTCCAGAAGAAGGCAGACCGTACGTCAAGATATTCTTCATCACATCCCAAGACAAATGCTTCAATCGGGCGGAAAGAACAGAGAAGCCTACGTGTTTTTTCAATAAGACTGCAGCGATGATCAAACCGATCGTATTGCCAAAGACACTGGAGAAAGCCAGTCCTGTTACCCCGAAATTAGGTAAACCGAATGGACTATAAAGGACAAAATAATTGCCGATAACCGCTAAGATACTGGCAAACATTGGCACGAGCAATGCAGGTTTCGTAAAGCTATGGCTACGCATAACAGCGATAATCACAGCTGTTAAAGAAGAAACGAACAAGCTGCCACCATAGACTTGCAAATAGCCACGACCTAAATCAATCAACTCTTCTTCTAATCCCATAAAATGCAGCAACTGATTCGAGCCGAAGAGAAACATCAAGCTGATCAAAATACCCAAAAATAACGAACCAAAAAGTGCAGTATTGATGACCGTCGGGATTTTATCGCGTTGTTTTGCCCCAATCAGCTGCGCAATAATGATTTGCGTGCCGACAGTGATAAAGCCATAAATAAAGACGGTTAAATTCAGCAGTTGATTGGCCGCACTGACTGCAGCGACTGCTGGTTCAGAATAATGAGAGATCATCCATACATTGACATTCCCAATAATCACCCGCAAAAATAGCTCAACGAAAATCGGCCAGCTGAGAAACAGTAATTCCCGGTCAGATCTTTTTAAAAGTTTTTTCTTATTCAATTGTAAGGACTCCTCGTTTTCTATATAATAGATGTATCGTGAAAATTTTACAAAATATGAAAAGAAAGTCAATGTAATTTTCAAAGAAAAAAGCAGGAATATCTTATTATTTTTTGTAAGCAGAACATTCGACAGAAATTCTTTTTGAAAGTAAAGTATGGGTAGTCGAAAATGGAGGGAACTATTATGTATGATGTAATTATTATCGGCGCTGGACCTGCCGGCATGACAGCTGCGCTGTACGCATCCCGCTCGAACCTGTCAGTTCTAATGATTGAACGGGGCGCTCCAGGGGGACAAATGAACAATACCGCTGAGGTTGAAAATTACCCAGGCTTTGATTCGATTTTAGGCCCAGAACTCGCTTTTAAAATGTATGAAAGTGCGATCCGCTTTGGCGTTGAGAATGCTTATGGCATCGTTCAAGGGATCACGGATCATGGCGATTACAAAGAAGTCGCTACTGAAGACAAAAGTTACCAAGGAAAAACAGTGATCATTGCCACAGGCTGTGTACATAGAAAATTAGGAGTCAAAGGCGAAGAAGAATTCGCTGGACGGGGAGTTTCTTATTGTGCAGTCTGTGATGGCGCCTTTTTCCGTAACAAACGCTTGATCGTTGTCGGTGGAGGAGATTCAGCTGTTGAAGAAGCGATCTATTTGACGCAATTTGCTTCAGAAGTAACGATCGTTCACCGTCGGGATGAACTGCGTGCCCAAAAGATCATTCAAGAACGAGCTTTTGCTAATGAAAAGATTTCGTTTATTTGGGATTCTGTGGTGGAAGAAATTAAAGGTAATGAAATGGTTGTGACGGGCGTTCAAGTCCGGAATGTCAAAACCGATGAGGTCACAGAAGAAGCTGCTGGTGGTGTCTTTATCTATGTTGGCCTGGATCCATTGACCGAACCTTTCAAAGCCAGTGGTTTAACCAACGATAGTGGTTGGATCCCAACCAATGAACTGATGCAAACTTCAATGCCTGGCGTCTATGCAGTAGGGGATGTTCGCGAAAAAGGATTACGACAAATCACTACAGCAGTCGGGGACGGCAGTATCGCTGGTCAACAAGTATTTGATTTTATCGAAACGCAAAAAGATCAACAACTAGTTAAATAACTATTACAAGCACTGTTATTTATAAAACGTTATTCGTTTTTAATAGCAGTGCCTTTGTATTTTTGTTGGGTTATTCTTTGAGAAAAAGGGAAGTAGTGTTATACTAAAATTATAGTCATTTTAATGTTAGAAGGAGTGGTTTTTGAATGGGATGGGAACAAATTTATGAGCAATGGAAAAATCATCAACAGTTAGAAGCAGGACTAAAGGATCAGCTGACAGAATTAGAAAAGGATCCAGAAATGCTGCAAGATGCTTTTTATATGCCCCTTGAATTTGGTACAGCTGGGATGCGGGGAATCTTAGGCCCTGGAATCAATCGCATGAATATCTATACCGTTCGTCAAGCAACGGAAGGATTGGCTCGTTTCATGGATACACAAGATCCGGAAACCAGAAGACGCGGTGTCGCGATCGCCTATGATTCACGTCATTTTTCACCAGAGTTTGCGATGGAAGCTGCTAAAACGTTAGCCAAACACGATATACCTGCCTTTGTTTTTGAAAGCTTGCGTCCAACCCCAGAATTGTCTTTTGCGGTCCGTTATCTGCATACCTTTACTGGAATCATGATTACGGCTTCGCACAATCCAGCTGCTTACAATGGATACAAAGTTTATGGTGAAGACGGCGGACAAATGCCTCCAGCTGATGCGGATGCTTTAACTGCATTCGTTCGAGAAATCGAAAACCCGCTAGAAATTCCTGTTTTATCCGAAGAAGAAGCAAAAAATAGCGGCTTGATCACGATTATCGGAGAAGAAGTTGACACAGCATATCTAAAAGAAGTCAAAACAGTAACGATCAATCAACAGCTTATTGACACGACAGGCAAAAATCTGAAATTAGTCTATACACCATTGCATGGAACAGGACGGATGCTTGGTGAAAAAGCTTTGAAACAGGCTGGATTTGAGCAATTTATTATTGAGCCTTCCCAAGCAGTTGCAGATCCGAACTTTAGTACAGTCAAATCACCAAATCCAGAAGAACACTCTGCATTTGAATATGCCATCGCTTTAGGCGAAAAAGAAGGAGCAGATTTACTGATTGCTACCGATCCGGATGCAGACCGTTTAGGTGCAGCAGTCCGAATGCCTAATGGAGATTATCAAGTATTGACAGGCAATCAATTAGGCGCATTGATGATCCGCTATATTTTAGAAGCCCATAAGAGTGCCGGCACACTACCAGAAAATGCCGCAGTCTTAAAATCGATCGTTTCTAGCGAATTGCCAACAGCCATCGCTCAATCCTATGATGTGGAAATGATCAATGTTTTAACAGGCTTCAAATTTATTGCCGAAAAAATCCAACAGTATGAAAAAGATCATTCCCATACCTTCATGTTTGGATTTGAAGAAAGTTATGGCTACTTAGTCAAACCTTTTGTAAGAGACAAAGATGCGATTCAAGCGCTTGTTTTGTTAGCTGAGGTGGCCGCTTTCTATAAACAATCGGATAAGACCCTTTACGATGGGTTGCAAGACATCTTTGAAGAATATGGCTACTATGCTGAAAAAACGATTTCTGTAACGATGAGTGGGATGGAAGGTGCAGCGAAAATCACAGCACTAATGAAAACATTCCGTGAGAAAGCACCATCGGTTTTTGCAGGTACACCAGTCGTTCAAACAGAAGACTTCAAAGCGTTGACGAGAGTTGGCTTAGATGGTCATATGCACAAAATGACTACACCACCATCTGATGTGCTGAAATATACCCTCGAAGATGAAAGCTGGATCGCAGTGCGTCCTTCCGGAACTGAACCAAAAATCAAATTCTATATCGGCGTCAAAGGAAATTCTTCAGCAGATGCCGACAAGAAAATTGCAGCGCTTGAAGCGGCAATCAACGAAATTACAGAAGCTTAATTCTTAGGCTGAAGCCAGTTCCTTATTTAATACCTGAAAAAGAAGCAACAGAAAAGTCTCGCAGATTTTCAGTCCGTCTTTTTGTAAGAAAAAGGATTTGCGCCTTTTTCAGGTATTTTTAGGGCTGGCGTATTTCTTTTGTCTTTTTTACCCAGAAGTCTTGACAAAGAATGCTTCTACAAGCTAGAATTCTATTCACTTATCCAGAAAGGAAGTCCAGCATGACTCAGCCAGACCAAGAAGATATCCAAAAAGTTACTCAAATGTTTAAAATGCTTGGTGATCCTACCCGTTTGAAGATATTGCTTTCTTTGGAAGAGGGGGAGCGCAATGTAACCTCGATTGCTGAACAAGTAATGATGGAACAATCTGCCGTTTCTCATCAATTGAAGCTATTGAAAGATAACCGGATCGTAAAATCAGAGCGACAAGGCAAGACGATTTTATATAGTTTAGATGACAAACACGTTGTCGACATTTTACAAAAAACATTTGCCCATATTCATCACCGTTAAAGCTAGGACGAGAATTTCTCGAAAGTCCTAGTTTTTTCTTATGCTTTTTGGTATGCTAGTAGAAAATTAAAAATGGATGAACGATTTTTTAATAACGTTTTCAGTAAGGAGGCTATATGAAAGAGCGATTAAATATAGGACTACTAGGAATGGGTGTTGTAGGTACTGGTGTTTGCCAATTATTAGCGGAGCAAAGAGAGGCCATCGCAGCCCGAACCGGTGTCGAAATTTGTATTACAAAAGCATTGGCCTCTCCTTATGACGATAAAACCGCCATCGCCCAAAAGTATGGGTTTGAATTGACTAGCGATATTCAAGAAATCTATCAGGATGATGCCATCGATGTGATCGTAGAATTGATTGGCAAGATCGATCCTGCGAAAGATTTTATCTTAGGCGCATTTGCGCACAAAAAACACGTTGTCACGGCGAATAAGGATCTCTTAGCCACTCATGGACCGGAATTGACTGCTGCAGCTCAACAGGCTGGAGTAGCCCTTTATTATGAAGCCAGTGTAGGAGGGGGAATCCCTATTTTACGTACATTAAGTACGCATTATTTACCGGACACCATTACTTCGATTTCTGGCATCGTTAATGGTACGACCAATTATATGCTGACCAAAATGTTGGCAGATAACTTGAGTTATGAAGCGGTACTGGCAGAAGCACAGGCAAAAGGATTTGCAGAATCAGATCCATCCAATGATGTGGACGGTATTGATGCAGCCTACAAAATGGTTCTATTGACAAAATTTGCTTTTGGCATGACGATTGAAATGAAAGATGTTTCTATCACTGGGATTCGTGGTTTAGCCATTGAAGACATTGCTCATGCGCAACAACTAGGATATGAAGTGAAACTTATTGGTACCGCGCAAAAGACGCCAAGTCATCATCTTGCGGTTTCAGTTGGACCGGTTCTTGTGCCGAAAAGTCATCCTTTAGCTTCCATTAACTATGAGTTCAATGGCGTGTATATTGAAAGCACGGGCATTGATCGTTCTATGTTATATGGACCTGGCGCAGGAGCACGGCCTACCGCAACGAGTGTGCTGGCAGATCTGACTGTGATCGCCAAAAATAAAGTGGCCGGCATTACCGAACCATTTGTGACTTTTGAACAACCGACGAAACTAGCGGCACCTAATGAGCTTCGGCAATGTTATTACATTGCATTGAACCAACCATTAGCAGCGAACCAGCAGAAACTGGAATGGATCAATCAAGAGTCAATGGCGGAAAAAGCTTTTATGACGAAACCATTGAGTCAATCGGAATTAACGGCAGAGTTGTCGATTTTTGAAGATGGTCAAATCAGCCAAATCATGAAAGTAATGGAGGAGTAGAAGATGTACGAAGGACTATTGAAGCAATACAAAGAGTATTTGCCGGTGACAGAAAACACACCTTTAATCTCATTGGCAGAAGGAAACACACCATTGATTCCACTGCACAACTTATCAAAAGAGCTTGGGATCACTCTTTATGGAAAATATGAAGGGTTAAATCCGACTGGATCTTTCAAAGATCGCGGAATGGTGATGGCCGTGGCCAAAGCTGTGGAAGAAGGTGCCAAAGCCATCGTTTGTGCGTCCACGGGGAATACTAGTGCGGCTGCAGCGGCCTACGCCACAAGAGCAGGAATCAAAGCCTATGTGGTCATTCCAGATGGGAAGATCGCTATGGGGAAATTAGCTCAAGCCATCATTTATGGCGCAGATATCATTTCTATTCCGGGAAATTTTGATGAAGCCCTAAAAGCAGTCAGAGACATTGCCAAAACCGAAGCTGTGGCACTTGTCAATTCAGTCAATCCTTATCGTTTGGAAGGACAAAAAACCGCCGCATTCGAAATTTGTGAACAGTTGGAAAAAGCACCGGATGTACTTGCGATTCCTGTAGGGAATGCCGGAAATATCTCTGCTTATTGGAAGGGATTCAAAGAATGGCATGACAAAAAAGGAACATCACTTCCAAGAATGCATGGCTTTGAGGCAGAAGGTGCCGCAGCTATCGTAAAAGGTGCAGTGATCGAGGAACCAGAAACAATCGCCACAGCGATTCGGATCGGCAATCCAGCAAGCTGGCAGTTGGCAGAAGCCGCTCGTGACGAATCAAATGGATTTATCGATGCCGTAACCGACGACGAGATTTTGAACGCTTATCGAAAAGTAGCCGCACAAGACGGTGTCTTTATTGAACCAGGTTCGGCAGCTTCATTAGCTGGTGTGATCCAGCACGTGAAAAATGGCAACATTCGTCCTGGTGAAACGGTCGTGGCAGTCTTTACAGGAAATGGGTTGAAAGATCCAGATACAGCCATAAATGCAACAGAAGTGACGATCCATAAAATGAGTGACTTAGAAGAAATGCGTCAGCACTTGCGTAAAGGAGTGTCTCAACTATGAAGATCCGCGTTCCTGCAACCAGTGCAAATTTAGGACCTGGTTTTGATTCTTGCGGGATTGCTCTCTCAAAATATCTATTTATCGAAATTATGGAAGAAAGTGACCGATGGGAGATTATTCATGAATTAGGGAGTGGAATTCCTAGTGACGAACATAATTTGCTGTTACAGGTTGCGTTAAAGTTAGCGCCGACAATGGTGCCTCGTAAAATCCGCATGACTTCAGATATTCCATTGGCCCGGGGATTAGGCAGCAGTTCGTCTGTGATCGTGGCGGGGATTGAGCTAGCTAATCGCTTAGGACATTTGAATTTAACGGATGCGCAAAAGGTTGATATCGCAACGGCTATTGAGGGACATCCAGACAATGTGGCGCCAGCAGTTTACGGAGATTTCCTGATTACTGCTTTTGATCATGAACACAAGCAAACCTATGCCGTTAAACATCATTTTCCGGAATGTGAGATCATTGCTTATATTCCAAAAGAAGAATTATTGACGGAAGCTAGTCGAAATGTACTGCCAAAGAAAATGGACTTTTCAATGGCGGTGGAAGCGAGTGCCATCGCCAATGTAATGATTGCAGCAGTGATCAAAGGCAATCTTCCCCTCGCCGGTAAAATGATGCAAAATGACCGGTTCCATGAGACTTATCGTGAAAAATTGATACCACATTTATCTACGATCCGCCAAATCTGTGAAGAAGAAGGGGGCTATGGCTGCTTTTTAAGCGGTGCTGGCCCAACAGTATTAGCGCTAGTCCCTTCTGAAAGGGCGGACAAGATCAGTCGCCTGCTGCACGCTTTGGAGACTAATGCAACGATTGAACGGTTGCAGATCGATCGTGAAGGTGTTCAAGTGTTTTAGTCTGATTTAATTTTTCTCAAGCAAAGATCCCCAGAATAATGGACAGCTAATGCGCCATTTATTCCGGGGATCTTTTTGTCTGAAAAAAGAAGGAGTAGGATTATTCTTCTGTTTCCGATGTATAGTAACTATGGTCTTCTAGATTCAATGCATTCAAAATCATCGAAGCTGTCTCTTCAATTGAAAGAGAGGCAACATTAATGACGATGCAGCCTAACTTCTGATACAGTTCATTGGCAAATTCTAATTCTCCTCGAATCTTTTCAATGTCTGAATAAGCTGTGTCGGGATTCAATCCATAAGAACGCATCCGTTCCTTGCGAATACTGTTAAGGACATCGGGATCATTGGTCAAGCCAACGATTTTGCTTGGTTCAATCTCCCACAACTGCTTTGGAATATGGGCTTGTGGTACCAGAGGCAAGTTGGCTACTTTTAAGTTTTTATTCGCTAAGAAGAGACTCAGTGGTGTCTTAGAAGTTCGGGAAACACCTAGCAGTACGACATCGGCCTCAAGAAAACCACGAGGATCTTTGCCGTCATCATATTTAACCGCAAACTCCATTGCTTTGATGCGTTTAAAATAATTTTTATTCAAATGATGCAATGCACCGGGTTCTCGTGATGGTGCGATACCTGTGCGTTTTTCTACTTCGGTGACAGGAGGCGTCAGTACATCAAAATGATATAGGTCAGCTTCTTCACAAAAGTGATTGGTTAATGAGACTAGCTCGTCATTGATCAGTGTGTGCAAAATGATGGCGTTGTGTTTTTTCGCATCGGTCAATGCTTGGATCAAATGTTCTTTTGTGTGAATAAAGGTGCGGCGAAACAAGTTGAATTCAACGCTTGGGTATTGCGCCATCGTGGCTTGGGCTAATTTAGAGGCCGTTTCTCCTGCAGAATCGGACAAGACAAAAATCGTGACAATCGTTTCTTGTGGGTTCATAGTAAAATCCTCTCTTGCATTTTTGATAAATTCATTATACCATACTTACGATCGTTAAAAATCGGAATGATTTTGATTTACGGGAGGGATTGGATGAAGAATCAACCATTGATCGAGCATGCGATGTCGATTTTAAAAGAGCATGGCTATAAATATACCAAAAAAAGAGAAGCGATTATTACCTATTTAGTGAAACGTAACCGTTATTTACCGGCTAAAGAGATTCATGAGTTTATGTCAGAAGAATACCCCGGTTTAAGCTATGATACTATTTATCGCAATCTTCATGATTTTTCCGAAATCGGCATCTTAGAAGAAACAGAGTTGAATGGAGAAATGAAATTCCGCTACAACTGTTGTGTTGAACTGGAAGATCATCATCATCATCATTTTATTTGTACGGTTTGTGGCAAAACAAAAGAGCTGCATATTTGCCCAATGGATTTCTTTCAGGAACAATTGCCGGGTTGTAGTATTGAAGGCCATCGCTTTGAAATCTTAGGTAGATGTGAAGATTGCCGCTGATTATTCGGTTTTTGCGTCAGAATGAAGAAGTTCGTGGACTTTTTTAGTAGAATACCTTGACACTTTTTCAGGGGTTAGCTATAATTTTCAAAGGACAGTCTTGTTTTTTGAGATTTTATTTCAATGACAAATACGGTTACTTTTTAAGCTCGGAGGGAGGGAATTTACATGTCAAAAACAGTCGTTCGCAAAAACGAATCACTTGACGATGCTCTTCGTCGCTTCAAACGTTCCGTGTCAAAAGCGGGTACTTTACAGGAATCTCGTAAACGTGAATTTTACGAAAAACCAAGTGTAAAGCGTAAGAAAAAATCTGAAGCAGCTAGAAAACGTAAAAAATTCTAATTTTCTACTGTTTTGAGAATTGGAGCTGGTAGTGTGACGCTACTAAGTACACTGAATGATGACATGAAGACAGCGATGAAAGCCAAAGACAAGGAAACGTTGCAGGTGATTCGTATGTTGAAAGCATCGATTCAAAACGAACAGATCAAAAAAGGTGCTGACTTGAACGAAGATGAAGAATTGACTGTGTTGTCTCGCGAGATGAAACAACGTCGTGACTCTTTGACTGAATTTGAGAAAGCGGACCGAACGGATCTGGCTGAAAAAGTCAAAGGTGAAATTGCAATTGTTGAAAAATATTTGCCAGCACAACTTGATGAAGCGGAAATCCGCAAAATCGTTGCTGGTGCGATCGAAAAAACCGGTGCTTCTTCTTCAAAAGAATTTGGAAAAGTAATGGGTGCTGTAATGCCGCAAGTAAAAGGCAAAGCAGACGGCAACCAAGTGAATGCGATCGTCAAGGAATTATTAGAGCAAATGTAAGGACACGCCGTAAGCATCGTAAAGATGCTTGCGGCTTTTTTGTTCTCTGTTAGTGAGTATTTTTAAGAAGAATCAATGACCGAAAAACAAACTATTAATAAATTGCAAAGAACGCTGACAAAACGTTTCTTGACGCTTACAAGTAATTTTGCTTTTAGCGATTGTGTGGTATTATTAACTAGAATGCCTAAAAAAGGAGCTGTAACTTATTTGACAGAAGAGCGTATTTCTTTGGAAATCCAATTGACGCAAAATGATGATATCAGTTTATTGCTGGGTTCCCATGACAAACATATCAAAGTCATCGAAGATGCTACACAAACAACGATCCATACGCGGGGAGAAATGATCCAGATTACTGGTGAAAAAGTAGCCGCTGAAAAAGCCCAATCCGTGATTCATGCCCTGCAGGAGTTGATCAAGCGGGGGATCAATATCAGCACACCAGATGTTATTACGGCATTGAATATGGCGAATAAAGGAAATTTAGATTACTTTACTGATATGTATGAAGAAGAGATCATCAAAGATCGCAACGGTAAACCGATCCGAGCAAAAAATGCCGGACAAAAAAAATACATTGAAGCCATTCGAACCCATGATGTGGTTTTTGGTGTCGGACCAGCTGGAACCGGGAAAACCTTTCTCGCGGTCGTGATGGCCATTGCGGCATTGAAAAAAGGACAAGTTCAAAAAATCATTTTGACCCGGCCTGCTGTTGAAGCTGGTGAAAATCTCGGTTTTTTACCCGGTGATCTGAAAGAAAAGGTTGATCCTTATTTACGTCCCGTATATGATGCGCTTTATCAGATTTTTGGTATGGACCATACCAATCGCTTGATGGAACGCGGGGTGATCGAGATTGCGCCTTTAGCTTATATGAGGGGACGAACATTGGAAGATGCCTTTGTGATTCTTGATGAAGCTCAAAACACCACCATTGCTCAAATGAAGATGTTTTTAACCCGATTGGGATTCAATTCAAAAATGATTGTCAATGGTGATACGAGTCAAATTGACTTACCAAAAGGAACGACGAGTGGGTTGGTTCATGCCCAGCGAGCATTGGAAGCAATCCCTAAAATTGCTTTTGCACATTTTGAAGCCGGAGATGTCGTTCGGCATCCAGTTGTTGCAGACATTATACGTGCCTATGAGGAATCTGATAGTAAAGAAAAACGTTGATTGTCGGACAGGAGGGGTAAAATGATCATACAACCGTTACGGAATTTTCGAGAAAAACTAGGCCGACTCTACCTACCGTTACTGATGTTGCTTTTCTTTGTTTTTTCCATTGGCATCATGTTTACCAGTGTAAAACAAAACAATGTCGACTACAGTGAAGGACAAGTTGCGGAAGAAAATATCCGTGCCAACAAGACGATTGAAAACACAACGGCTACTGAACAAAAACGAACATTAGCTGCTGAAGCTGTGTCGCCGGAATACACCTATCAAGACGATTTGGCGCAAGTGCAGCATGAGCGGATCAATCATTTGTTTGAATTGATCGATACAGTCAACAAGACGGTCAATACGAAATATGAAGCGGCGGTCAAAGCAGCGAGTGAAAATGAAAATGTTCCTAAACCAGACACGGAAGAATACATTGCGACTCTGAAAAAAGAGTTTGAAAAAATGAGTGATGAAGAGCTTGATTTTTATCAAGCATTGACCAACAATTTTTTGACGATCTTATTTTCATTAACTAGCGACCAGCTGGAGACTGTGAAAAAAGATGCACTACAATTAGTCGACGAACAAATGGCTAAGCAGATTCGTCAATCTGAATTGAGCACTTTTCGATCTGAAGCGGAAGAAAAAATTCAGTTTTTAGATGTCACTTCGGAAATGGCTACTGCGTTACGCTTTTTAGTCAATCAAGGAATCGTCATCAATGATTTTCCGAATGAGAAGCGCACGGAAGAAGCACGACAAGCGGCCAAAGATGCTGTTCAGCCAGTTATGATTTATCAAGGGGAGATCATCGTTCGAGAAGGCTCTCAGATTGATTCTAACGCATTAGAAAAGCTGCAGCTGCTTGGTTTGACCAGTCAAACCTTCTCGGTGTTCCCGCTGATTGCATTAGTCTTTACAGCGGCATTACAAATGCTGATGCTCTTTTATTACACACGACAAACAAAAGATGAAGACAAACGGATGAATGCCGTGACCTTTTACGTCATTGCCATGTTGTTCAGTATCTTGCTGATGAAGTTTTTCCAAATCTTCCAATCGGAACTGATCACTTTTATCCCGCTGTTCTTTCCAGCAGCCTTTACGCCATTGATTTTGAATATCTTTTCCAGTCGGCGTCTTGGAATTTTAGCTGCGATGTTTCAAGTGATCAATGCGATTTTCATCTATTTTGATTCTAGTGGTACCAATATGCTGACCACGGTTCTAGTGACTTATCTGTTCTCCGGATTGATGGGAACGATGATCAAAAGAGAGCGAATCGCGGATCAAGGACGAACCGCTATCATGTGGGTCATTGTCTTTCCTTTCCTATTAAGCGTCATGCTAGTGATTTTCCAAGGGATGGACTTTGCCAAAGGCAATACTTGGACGACGATCATTTGCGCGTTGGCAGGTTCACTGCTTAGTTATCTACTGACCATCGGATTGCATCAATTTATTGAACTATTAGTATCTGACAATAGTATGATCGTTTTAAATGAGTTAAGTAATCCCAATCATCCGCTGTTGAAGCAGTTATTGGAAGAAGCGCCGGGCACCTATCACCATAGTATGATGGTGGCGAATCTAAGTGCCAATGCCGTCGCAGAGATTGGTGGTCAAAGCCTACTGACACGAGTGGCTTGTTACTATCATGATATCGGTAAATTGAAACATGCGAATTTCTTTGTGGAAAATTTACCGGCAGGTGCCGAAAATCCCCATAACTTTTTGCTACCCGAGGATAGTAAGCAGATCATTTTCGGTCATGTAATCGATGGGGCGATTCTTTTAGAGAATGAGAAAATGCCTCAAATGGTGGTGGATATTTGCCGTCAACACCATGGGACGACATTGATGCGGTATTTCTATGTCAAAGCGAAAGAACGTGATCCAGAAGTGACAGAAGCGGATTTCCGCTATCCTGGACCAAAACCTCAAACCCGCGAAGCTGGCGTGGTTAGTATCGCGGATAGTTGTGAAGCGGCTGTAAGAGCAATGGATAATCCTACAGATCAAAAAATCAGAGAATTTGTTTCAAACTTGATCAATGATCGCATTCTCGACGGACAGTTAGACGAATCAGGATTGACATTGCATGAGATTCGGGTCATTGAAAAGTCTCTCGTCAATGGCTTATGTAGTACCTTCCATTCACGAATCAAATATCCGAAAATGAAGTCAGAAGCGGAAAAAATGAAAGAAGAACAAGAAAGAAGAGATCGGTAATGGAAATTGCTTTTTTAGATGAAACAAATACAGTGAGTCAAGAAAAAATCAGTGAGATCGATGAGTTGCTGCAATATGCCGCTGATTATTTGAAATTGCCGGAGGATACCGAAATGTCGGTGACCTTTATGGACAATGCGGCGATTCAAATCATTAATCGCGATTATCGGGACAAAGACCAACCAACTGATGTCATCAGTTTTGCATTAGAAGAAGAAACTGAAGAAGAGTTACCGATCATTTTTGATGAAGAAATGCCTGCGATGCCCCGTAATCTGGGGGACATCATGATTTCAGTGGAACGAGCAAAAGAACAAGCCAGTGAATACGGCCATAGCTATGACCGCGAGTTAGGTTTTCTCGCACTTCATGGGTTTTTGCATATCAACGGCTATGACCACATGACCCCAGAAGATGAAAAAGAGATGTTCGGATTGCAAAAGGAAATATTGGATGCCTATGGACTCAAAAGATAAGAATACTGAAAAAAACAAGCAGTTCATCACATCGATCGAATTTGCCTTTACCGGAATCAAAACTGTTTTTGATGAAGAACGAAATATGCGCAAACATGTCCTTTTAGGAATTGTTGCCATCATTGTCGGCTTCATTTTTAAACTGAATCAAATGGAATGGCTTTGGTTGTTGCTATCTGTATTTTTGGTTTGGATCGTTGAGATTACCAATACTGTTTTTGAAAATGTTGTTGATATGTTTACCGACTTCCATTTCCATCCGATTGGCAAAAAGATCAAAGATATGGCAGCAGGAGCAGTATTAATGACCGCTGTTTTTGCTTTAGTCGTTGCAGCAATCATTTTTATACCCAAAATTTTACAGTTCTTTTAGAACAGTTAGACACAGAGGAGATCACCTATGACAACACACAAATCAGGTTTTGCAGCCATTGTTGGCCGTCCTAACGTTGGAAAATCAACATTACTTAATCGCGTAGTCGGTCAAAAAATTGCTATCATGAGCGATAAAGCTCAAACGACTCGCAACAAAATCCAAGGTGTTTATACAACACCGGATGCCCAAATCGTTTTTATTGATACCCCAGGAATCCATAAACCAAAACATCGTTTAGGTGATTATATGGTTGAAACAGCCTATAGTGCCTTGCGAGAAGTGGACGTCACATTGTTTATGATCAGTGCCGATCAAAAACGGGGCAAAGGGGATGACTTCATCATTGAACGGCTGCGTAAAAATGAAACGCCGGTCTATCTTGTCATCAATAAAATCGATAAAGTTCATCCAGATGAACTTTTAGCAATCATCGAAGATTATGCGGCTCAAATGGATTTTGCTGAGATCGTACCAATTTCGGCCACAGAAGGCAACAACTTCGAGACATTGATGAAGCTAGTGATTGATCAAATGCCGGAAGGACCTCAGTATTTTCCAGAAGATCAAATCACAGACCATCCAGAATACTTCATTGTTTCCGAATTGGTGCGGGAAAAAGTTTTGTTATTGACCAGAGATGAAGTGCCTCATTCCGTCGCTGTGGTTGTCGACTCAATGAAGCGGGATGAAAATGACAAAGTGCATATTCAAGCAACGATTATCGTTGAGCGGGATAGTCAGAAAGGAATCATCATCGGTAAAGGTGGTAAAATGCTGAAACAAATCGGTACGAAAGCGCGATTAGATATCGAACATTTGTTAGATGACAAAGTATACTTGGAATTGTGGGTCAAAGTTCAAAAAGACTGGCGAGACAAACAAACCTTTTTGACCGATTACGGCTATCGGAATGACGATTACTAAGCCGGTTTAAAAAAGCTGTAAATTTTGATGATAAAAAAGAAGCTGGAGCAAGCGAAGATGATCGAGCTGCTTCAGCTTTCTTGTTTAGAAAGGAGCGTTGTTTGTGAATTTGGTTGAAACGAAAGGAATCTTGTTATTTACTCGAGACCATAAAGAAAAAGACAAGCTTGTCAAAATATTCACGGAATCCGCAGGAAAACAGATGTTTTATGTAAAAGGCGCCCATCGCAAAAACAATCCCTTAGCGCCAGCATTGCTCTCGTACACGGAAGCTGTTTATATTGGAAATATCCGTTCAGAAGGCTTATCTTTTTTGAATAATGCCAAAGATATCCACTCTTTTCGCAAAATTCAAGAAGATATTTTTCTCGCGGGCTACGCGACCTATTTATTGAATTTGGCTGACGCAGCAATCGATGATCGTGTCTATGATCCAAATCTTTATCATTTTTTACATGAAGCATTGCAGTTGATGGATACCGACAACGATGCAGAAATCATCACCAATATTTTTGAGATCCAACTGTTGCAACGATTTGGCGTTTCACCGATATGGACCCATTGTGCAGTTTGCGGACAAACAGAAGGCCGCTTTGATTATTCATCAAAGTATAATGGTGTGCTGTGTGAAAAGCATTGGTCATTAGATGATCACCGGTATCACGGAGATCCAAGAGCGATTCATTTTATTCGTTTATTCGCCCAAATCTCCTATGAACAGATTGCATCGATCAAATTAAAACCAGAGACCAAGCAAAGGATTCGACAGGTCATTGATCTACTGTACGATGAATACGTAGGATTAAATCTGAAAAGCAAAAAATTCATTGACCAAATGGGGCAATGGCAAGACGTTCTAAAACCGAAAGATCAGCGATAAAGTTGGCGAAACTTCTTAGGAGTGGTGCCAACTTTTTTTTTGAAAAGTGCGGTAAAGTGACTGGCGTCTTGGATCCCTACTGAAAAGGCCACCTCTTGAATATCCAGATGAGGTTCACCTACTAATAACTCCTTGGCCCGATTCAAACGATAATTCAGCAAAAATTGGGAGGTGGACTGTCCTAAAAAACGCTGAAAGAGTCGCGACAAATACTGCGGTGTCACAAAAATCTTTTCTGCTAGTTCTGTGACTGTTATCGGTTGGGGATAGTTGGTTTCGATTTCTTGTAGTACAGGTGCGATATAGCGTTGATACAAATGATGTTTTTCATTGGCATCCGCATTTTGTTGCTGCATCAATGCCAAAAGAAAATGGTAGCAGCTGCTGGAAGAACTTAATGGATCTAACGACTTTTCTTGATCGTCGCAGATTCGCTGATTGATCCACTCGCTATAAGAAAACAACGGGCTATCTTGCCCAATCAAATAGCGGTTTCCGCTAAATGGCTTCAGTAATTCTTGCACTAGCTCTCCTTGGAGCGTCACGAAATTCGTCTGCCAGTCACCATGAGGATGGTAACGATGGGGGATGAATGGCAAAATCAAAATGCCGGTTCCCGGAGTTAAGACAAAGGATTGATCATTAAAAAGAACGGTTCCTTGACCAGCAGTCGTCTGGAGCCAATGGTAGTAGGGATAACCAGTTGGTCGGACGACTTCTTCTTGTGACCACTGATTCCCGATACTTTCGATGCTGATGGGTAGTCGGGGATTGCTTTGATAAAAATAGATGGGCATAGCTTTCTCCTTGTTTCGAATTATTATAGAATTGTGGCATTCTTATTATACTACATTTTTTTGAAAAGCCTTACAATAATAACTATCAATTAGAAGAAGGAGCATCTATCATGAAAAAAGTTTTTGATCGATTCTTATTTGGGGGGGATTATAACCCTAATCAATGGCCGCAGGAAGTCTGGCAAGAAGATATGCGGATTTTTAGAAACGCCCATATCAATAGTGCAACGATTAATGTCTTTTCTTGGGCCAAAATCCAGCCTTCGGAGCATGAGTATTATTTTGAGGAACTAGACGACATCATTGATATGCTGAGTAAAGAAGGGGTTGACATTGTGTTAGCAACCTCGACGGCGGCGTTACCGGCATGGATGTTCAAGCGTTATCCAGAAGTTGCCCGAACAGACTATGAAGGACGCCATCATAAGTTTGGTCAGCGGCACAATGCCTGTCCTAACAGCTTAGTGTATCAAAAATATGCCCAACGGCTTGCTGGGAAATTGGCACAGCGTTATGGAGATAATCCACAAGTTACGTGTTGGCACGTCAACAATGAATATGGAGGAGAATGCTACTGCGAAAACTGTGAGAAAGCTTTTCGCGTTTGGTTAAAAGATAAATACCAAACGATCGACGCATTGAATAAAGCGTGGAACCTAGAATTTTGGGGACATACCATTTATGAATGGGATGAAATCGTTCTGCCAAATGCACTTTCTGAGGGTATCGGTACTGAAAAAACGGCATTTGCGGGAATTTCAATCGATTATCGTCGGTTCAATTCGGATAGTCTTTTAGAAAACTTTAAGTTAGAAAGGGACGCTATTCGTCAGTTTGATAGTCAAACACCCATTACCACAAATTTGATGGGAACTTTTAAAGGTCTTGATTATTTCAAATGGGCAAAAGAAATGGATCTTGTCTCTTGGGATAATTATCCTTCGTATAATACACCTTGGAGTTTTGTTGCAATGACCCATGACTTGATGCGAGGCTTAAAGCAAGCCCCCTTTATGTTGATGGAACAAACGCCTTCTCAGCAAAACTGGCAACCCTATAATTCATTGAAAAAACCTGGCCAAATGCGCGCGCAAAGCTATCAGACCATCGCCCATGGTGCTGACACGATCCAGTTCTTTCAACTTCGCCGCTCTATTGGTGCTTGTGAGAAATTCCATGGTGCGGTGATTGAACATGTTGGACATGAAGATACTCGGGTATTCCGTGAAACAGCAGCACTTGGAGAAGAATTGACCCGCTTGAGTGAAGTGATTGGCAGCGAGAACAAAGCCGAGGTTGGCGTTCTCTTTGACTGGGACAATTACTGGGCCTTGGAATATACCAGCGGTCCGACGGTGGATTTGACCTATGTGCAACAGATCCATCAGTATTATCGCTATTTCTATGAAAAAAATATCGCAACGGACCTTGTGCCAGTAGATGGAGACTTTAGTAAATACAAGGTGTTAGTCGCGCCAGTCTTATATATGGTAAAAGAAGGAATGCAAGCAGCGCTGGAAGATTTTGTCAAACAAGGGGGCACATTGATTACGACTTATATGAGCGGCATCGTTGACCAATCTGACAATGTTCATTTAGGAGGATACCCTGGACCATTGCGAGATTTGGCGGGAGTTTGGGTAGAAGAAATCGATGCACTAGCACCCGAACAGACCAATGGGGTTAAATTGAAGGATGGCCCTCAAGGAAACAGCAATCTAGTAAGTGAAATCATCCATTTGGAAACAGCTGAAGCAATAGCGGAATACACCAGTAATTTTTATGCTGGTTCTCCAGCAGTGACCAAAAATCAATTTGGAGCAGGATCAGTTTACTATATCGGTACCCAACTTGAAAAAGAGTTATTGGATCTGGTTCTTGATGAAGCAGCCAATAAACTCAACTCGACAGTAATCGATGAAAAGACTGCTTTGGAAATCAGTTGTCGCTATACAGAAGATGCGGTTTATTCTTTCATCATCAATTTCCGCGAACAAGAAGAAAAGGTACCGACACAATTTGTCGGAAAGCAAGACCTATTGTCTGGTAAACAATTGACGGAAGATACCATCTTAGAACAGTACGGTGTCTACGTGATCAAGGAAGGAATTGAATCATGACTTCTTTTGCGATCAAAGATGAATTTTATTTAGATGAACAACCCATGAAAATTATCTCTGGCTCGATTCATTATTTTCGGGTCGTACCGGCATATTGGCAGGATCGCTTAGAAAAATTACGTTTGATGGGTTGTAATACAGTCGAAACGTATGTGCCCTGGAATATGCATGAACCGCAAGAAGGAACCTTTGATTTTCAGGATCAGCTGGATTTGCGGCATTTTATTCAACTTGCTCAGGAAGTAGGGCTTTATGTGATTCTTCGCCCAGCACCTTATATTTGTGCGGAATGGGAATTCGGGGGCCTACCTTATTGGCTGTTAAAAGATCCCTTCATGAAGATCCGTTTTGACTATCTGCCGTTTATGGAAAAAATCGCCCGCTATTTTGAACAGCTTTTTGCACAAGTAGTTGATTTGCAGATCACTCAAGGGGGACCAATCTTGATGATGCAAGTGGAAAATGAGTATGGCAGTTATGCCAACGATAAGAATTACTTGCGTAAATCTGCTGCATTGATGCGTAAAAATGGGGTGGAAGTGCCGCTATTTACGTCAGATGGTCCTTGGCTGGATATGTTAGAGAACGGTTCGATCAAGGACATCGCGTTGCCAACCATTAACTGTGGTTCAGGTATCAAGGAGAATTTTAAGAAGCTGCGAGAATTTCACGGTAAGAAACAACCGTTAATGGTCATGGAATTTTGGATCGGCTGGTTTGATGCATGGGGAGATGACAAGCACCATACCACATCGGTAACCGACGCTGCTAATGAATTGCGGGACTGCTTAGAAGCTGGCTCCGTCAATATTTATATGTTCCATGGTGGCACGAACTTTGGCTTTATGAATGGTGCCAACTATTATGAGAAATTATCGCCTGATGTGACTAGCTATGACTATGATGCGTTGCTGACGGAATGGGGCGATGTGACACCTAAATACCAGGCATTTCAAAAAATAATTGGTGAAATAGCAGAGCTACCCGAGTTTCCATTGACTACAAAAATCACGAAACGGGCTTATGGTAGTTGGGAAGTTAGTCAGCGAGTTTCTCTTTTTGAGACATTAGCTGCCATCAGTCAACCAGTCAACAATAATTATCCCTTGACGATGGAACAATTAGACCAAGGGACCGGCTATGTCTATTACCGTTCGCAGATTGGTGCTCCTCGTGTGATTGAAGATTATCGACTGATCCATTGTCAAGATCGTGCCCATACGTTTATCAATGATCAGCTGCAATTTATCCAATATGATCAGGAAATCGGACAGAAGAAAACCTTCACCTTGACAGCGGAATCAAATGAATTAGGGATCTTGGTTGAGAATATGGGACGGGTCAATTACTCTGTCCATATGAATCATCAATATAAAGGCATCAAGGATGGGGTGATCGTCAACGGTGCTTTCCAAAGCGAATGGGAGATCTACAGTTTACCAATGAATAATCTTGATCGAGTCGATTTTTCCGGCAACTGGCAAATGGGTCAACCTAGTTTCTCCAAAGTGAACTTTCGAGTTGACCAGCCTGGGGATACATTTTTGGAACTTCCTGGCTGGGGCAAAGGATTTGTAGTAATCAATGGGCATAATATCGGTCGGTTCTGGGAGAAAGGACCGCAAAAACGCTTGTACGTACCGGCTCCTTATCTGCGAGAAGGAGAAAACGAAGTCGTGATCTTTGAAAGTGACGGTCAAGTGTCAGATACGATCATTTTCCACGACCAGCCTGACTTGGGCCCTAATTGATTGCTTTTGTATTTTTTTGATTGACAAAGCCCCTATACAGCTACTATGATAAGGATAATCAAATAAATACGTTGATCGGAAAAAAGAAAGAAGCCAGAGTCATTCAGCGAACTTGGGATAGTGGAAGCCAAGTTGAGTCCTTTTTTCGCAGGCATCCGGGAGTATAAGTCAATGAAGCTGCCGAGTAATCGGAAGTAGGGTGGAACCGCGAGAATATCGTCCCTATATCTATGCGCAAGTATAGGTATAGGGATTTTTGTTGTGAAGCGAGGATGAAATTCTTCTCAATGCAATGGCAGAATTTTCGTAAAAAAGAGGAGAAACAAAGGCTTTGAATCAGCCTCCGGTTATCTTCTTTTGTTTCACAAGGAAATCGCAGCCTTTTGCGGTAGAATCAATGAGCAAGAAAAGGAGGGAACCGTCATGCCATTTGATATGACAATCGCTGCATCAGAATTCAAAGAAAAGAAATTAAAAGTCTTAGCAAGTATTCCATTGCAGATTTTGGTTAAAGAAGATGATCAAGTACTCAAAGAATTAACCACCACACCAGAACAAATGCTGTATGATTTGTCAGATGTTTTAACGGATGATTGTATTGTGGAAGTCAAATTGATTCCAGGATATGTGGTTGAGTTTTACCCAGTAGTCAATGCGTTGTAAGAAAGGAAGAATAAGATGAGTAAATTAACCGTTCAAGAAATGATCTTGACTTTACAAAAGTTCTGGTCTGACAACGGCTGTATGCTGATGCAGGCGTATGATACAGAAAAAGGGGCAGGAACCATGAGTCCGTATACTTTTTTACGTGCGATTGGACCGGAGCCTTGGAATGCCGCTTATGTTGAACCTTCTCGTCGTCCAGCGGATGGTCGTTATGGCGAAAACCCTAACCGTTTGTATCAACACCATCAATTTCAAGTGGTGATGAAACCTTCTCCTGAAAATATCCAAGAATTATACCTTGAAAGTTTGCGTTTGTTGGGAATCGATCCTTTGGAACATGATATTCGTTTTGTCGAAGATAACTGGGAAAATCCTTCAATGGGTTGTGCCGGTCTAGGATGGGAAGTTTGGCTAGACGGCATGGAGATCACTCAATTTACTTACTTCCAACAAGTGGGAGGATTGGCCTGCAAACCAGTGACTTCAGAGATCACTTATGGCTTGGAACGCTTGGCTTCTTATATTCAAGAAGTTGAAAGTGTCTATGATTTGGAATGGTCGGCAGGGGTCAAATACGGTGAGATTTTCCGTCAGCCTGAATTTGAACATTCAAAATATTCCTTTGAAGTCAGCGATCAAGAGTTATTGTTAAGCAATTTTGATCGATTCGAAGCAGAAGCAAAACGCTGTATCGATGAAAACCTCGTTCATCCTGCGTATGATTACATTTTAAAATGCAGCCATACTTTCAACCTGTTAGACGCTCGGGGTGCTGTTTCAGTTACCGAACGTGCTGGATATTTGGCTCGTATCCGTAATTTAGCAAGACAAGTTGCCAAGTTATTTGTCGCTGAACGAGAAAAACTAGGTTATCCATTATTAGCGCCAGAAGAAGCGGAAAAATTGATTGCGGGAGGGAAATAAAATGGCACAAAACCTATTATTAGAAATCGGTTTAGAGGAAATGCCCGCACATGTTGTCACGCCAAGTATGAAACAGCTGCAACAAAAAACGGCGGAGTTTTTGACGGATCATGCATTGCAATTTACTTCGATCGAAGCTTATTCCACGCCTCGACGTTTAGCTGTCTATGTGACTGGGATTCCGGAAAAGCAAGCTGATTCTCAAGAAGAAGTCAAAGGACCTGCCAAGAAAATTGCGTTGGATGCCGATGGCAATTGGACAAAAGCAGCCCAAGGGTTCGTTCGAGGACAAGGATTGACCACAGATGCGATCACATTTAAAGAATTAAATGGCGTAGAATATGTTTATGTTACAAAACATACTCAAGGTAAACCAGCACTTGACGTGTTAACCGGCTTAAAAGAAGTCATTACAAGTCTGACTTTCCCAGTTACGATGCATTGGGCAGACTATGACTTTGAATATATCCGACCTATCCACTGGATCGTAGCATTGTTTGGCGCTGAAGTCGTCCCATTTACAATTCTAGACGTGAAAACAGATCGGAAATCTCGGGGACATCGTTTCCTTGGCGAAGAAGTTACTTTTGAAACGGCGGATGACTATTTGAGTCAAATGGATGCTCAATTTGTCATTGCTGATCCTTCTAGACGACGCCAATTGATCGTGGATCAGATTGAGACCATTGCGAAAGAAAACAACTGGCGGATCGATCTTGATGAAGACCTTTTAGAAGAAGTCAACAACTTAGTAGAATACCCGACTGCTTTTGTCGGTGACTTTGATGAGAAATATCTTTCAGTTCCTGAAGAAGTTTTAGTCACTTCAATGAAGGAACATCAGCGCTATTTTGATGTGCGTACACCGGAAGGCGTTTTGTTACCTCATTTCATTTCAGCTAGAAACGGCGATCGGGTAAAAATCGATAATGTTGTCAAAGGGAATCAAAAAGTATTGACGGCACGTCTGGAAGACGCTGAATTCTTTTACAATGAAGATAAAAAGCTAACCATCGAACAATGTGTAGAAAAGTTGAAGCAAGTGACTTTCCACGAAAAAATCGGCAGCTTATATGAAAAAATGCAGCGTGTGGCAACGATTGCCCAAATCATTGGCGAAACTGTCGGATTATCAGAAGCTGAAAAAACAGAACTGAAACGTGCTTCAGAAATCTACAAATTTGATTTGGTCACAAATATGGTTGGCGAGTTTCCGGAACTTCAAGGTGTGATGGGAGAAAAATATGCCCTCTTACAGGGAGAAACACCACAAGTTGCTCAAGCCATTCGTGAACATTATATGCCGATTTCTGCAGAAGGTGCTTTACCGGAATCAACCATTGGTGCGGTTTTGGCCATCGCTGATAAATTGGACAGTTTAATGGCTTTCTTTGCAGTTGGTATGATTCCAAGCGGATCAAATGATCCTTACGCATTGCGCCGGCAAACATATGGTATCATCCGCATCATCACGGAGAAACGCTGGTACTTCCCATTTGCTCACTTGCAAGAAAAAATTCGTGCAGCAATCAATGAACATCCAGCAATCTATGGTATTGAGTTAAGTGATGGACAAGAGCAGGTCATGGATTTTGTTGATGGACGTCTTCGTCAATTTTTAGCAACAAAAAACATTCGTCACGATGTGATCGAAGCGGTGATCAACTCGCGCCAAGGCGATATCAGTCTTTTATTTGAAGCTGCTGAAATGCTAAGAGCCCATTTGAATGATTCTGATTTCAAACCATCAATGGAAGCTTTGACACGGGTCATTAATCTTGCGAAAAAAGCAGATCTTGAACACCAACAAATCAATCCTGAGTTGTTTGAAAACGAGTCGGAAAAAGCCCTTTATGAGGCTGTGATCGCCATTGAAGATAAGTTTTCACAACAAACGATGGAAGAAAACTACCAAAGTTTAGTGTCACTGAAACCATTGATCGAAGCCTATTTTGATCAGACAATGGTCATGGTAGATGACGAGGCAATACGTCGCAATCGATTTGCGTTATTGGACAAGATCGCCAAAATGAGTTTGGCGGTAGCTAGTCTCGATGCATTGATCACTAAATAGTATTCGGAAACAAGTAATCCTAAAAATACCCTAACAGACCTCTTCGAGCAAACGAAGCCTGTTAGGGCTATTTTTTATATACGCGTTAATTTAACGACGACTTCACAACGAGCAGTTTGTGGAAACATATCGACAGACTGCAAATACTCAACTTTGAAGACGGAAGCCAGTTTGACCAAGTCTCGAGCCAACGTTGAAACATTACAGGAGATATAAACCATTTTCTTGGGTGGCTGAGCAACCAATGCTTGCAGCAAGTGATCGTCTAATCCAGTTCGAGGAGGATCAACGACAATACCATCTGGTCTAAACCCAGCTGCAAACCACTTAGGAAGTAACTCTTCAGCAGTTCCTGTTTCATAATGGGTATTGTCTGCTTGGATTCGGCGGGCATTTTCTTTGGCATTCTCGATAGCTTGGGGAATGATATCCATCCCGCGGACTTCTTTGGCATGTTTTGCAAGACTAAGACCAATCGTTCCAACACCACAATAGGCATCAACCACAGTTTCATTTTTTGACAAAGCCAATGCTTTGATGGCTTCGTCATAGAGGACGCTTGTTTGTTGCGGGTTCAGTTGGAAGAAGGCGCGAGGAGAAAGATCAAATGTCAATTCCTGTAACCGTTCTTCGATCGCTTCTTTCCCCCAGAGATGAAGGGTTTCATCTCCCATAATCACCGAGGTCTTTTTATTTTGGACATTTTGCATGATGGACACCACTTGGGGCATCCGTTGATTGATTTCTCGAATCAACGCATTTTTCTGTGGCAGTTTAATGGAATTCGTAATGAAAACCACTTGGACCTCCCCGGTGGCTCTACCCACACGAACCATTAAAGTCCTTAGAATCCCGCTGTTTTTTCTTTCATCATAGATTGGGATCTGGTATTTGTTCAGCAACTGTACCAGGCCATTGATCACATCTTGGGTGGCTTTTTCTTGAACGAGGCAATCATCGATGGCCACTAAACGATGAGAGTCCATTTCGTAAAGCCCGGCTTCGATCCGTTTTGCTTTGGCGTCATACCGAAGCTGAAACTGCGCTTTGTTGCGATAGTGCCATGGTTCTTTCATACCGATCGTCTCTTTTAAGACATAATTCTGATAACCTTTAGGCTTGAATTTGATTAATGCTTGTTTGAGCAAGTCTTTTTTAAAGTCAAGTTGCTTGTCGTATACAAGATGCTGTAGTTGACAGCCTCCGCAACGATCGTAAAATTTACAGGGAGGGGTAATGCGGTCACTGCTTTTTTTGATAATTTTGGTCATTTTTGCTTCCGCAAATCTTGGAGTTGCTTTGGTCACTTCTGCAATCACTTGTTCTCCGGGAAGGACTCGTGGAACGAAGACGATCAATTTTTTATAATAACCGATTCCTTCTCCATTGATTCCTAAGCGTTTGATCGTCAGTTGTAGCTTTTGACCGTTTTTAAGTTGTACGTTTGCCATGATTGCTCCTTATTGATAAATTGTCTCCCTATTTTACCATACTTTTTATAGCTCTTTTGAAGGAATTTCCTCTTTTATGTGATAAACTAGAATATATGTTCGTGAGGTGAAGAAAATGATAACGATCACTCGTATCAGTAAGGGAAAAGGTCCCTTTTATGAAGTAGACTGTTCCAATGGCGAATCCTTGCGAGTCTCTGAGGATCTTCTGGTTCGTTTCCGCCTTTTAAAAGGGAAAGAAATAACGCCAGAAGAATTGGCTGAAATCAAGAAAAGTTCCGGTTTTGATGTCGGATTACAGCAAGCGATGAATTATATTAGTTATCAACTGCGTTCCGAAAAAGAAGTTCGTACCTATCTCAAAGACAAAGAAATCAGTTTAGAGGATCGTCATTTAGTAGTGGCGCGACTCAAAGAACTGAACTTGCTTGATGACCGATCCTATGGAGAAAGCTATTTGCGAACGCAAATCCGTTTAGGAGATAAAGGACCGTCTGTCATTAGTCAGCAATTGAAACAAAAAGGGCTCTCCGAAGAAGTGATTCAAGAAGTGATGCCGCTGTATACACAAGAACAGCAATTTGATGTTGGCTATCATACGGCCGAAAAAGCGCTGCGTCGTTTTCAAGGGAAAAGCCACAAAGAGATGATGCAGAAATTATCATTGCATCTGATGCAAAAAGGGTTTAGACAGCCAGTTATCCAATTAATTTTAGATGAACTGCCGACAGATAGAGACGACGAAGAAGAAAATGCCGCACTGCAAAAGGAAAGTCAACGGCTGTTACGAAGACATCAGCGGTTGCCTTTGAATAAAAGAAAAATGAAAATCAAACAAGGTCTTTACCAAAAAGGCTTCGCTATCGATGCGATCCAACAATTTTTAGATGAGGAAGTTATGGATGAATAAACAGTGGGAAAAGTGGTCAGAAGAGGACATTCGTTCCTTCCAAGACAAGTTTTTGAACTGGTACCACGATGAAAAAAGGAATCTCCCTTGGCGAGCAACCAATGATCCTTATGCAATCTGGATCTCAGAAATCATGCTGCAGCAAACAAGAGTGGACACTGTCATTGGCTATTATTACCGCTTTATGGAACAATTTCCGACCATCAAAGATTTAGCTGATGCCGAAGAACAAAAACTTTTGAAGGCATGGGAAGGATTAGGTTATTACTCTCGTGCCCGCAATTTAAAAGCTGCCGCTCAACAAATCATGGCTGAATTTGATGGAAAGATGCCGCAGGCCATCGCTGATATTCGTTCCTTGAAGGGAATTGGTCCTTACACCGCCGGGGCGATCGGCAGTATCGCTTTTGGGTTACCGGAACCTGCAATCGATGGTAATGTGATGCGTGTAGTTAGTCGCTTGTTTTGTATTGAGGCAGATATAGCTAAAGCGAGTTCTCGTGGTGTCTTCGATGAAGCGATGCGTACAATTATTTCTCATGATGAGCCAGGAGAATTCAATCAAGCTTTGATGGATCTTGGCTCGAGTATCTGTACCCCCACTTCGCCATTGTGCGAGGAGTGTCCACTGCAAGCCTATTGTTTAGCCTATCAGCAAGGAACACAGACCGATTTTCCTGTAAAATCAAAAAAAGCGAAACCAAAAGACGTGTATTACATTGCTGGTGCGATTGAAGACGATGGGCGCTTTTTATTGGTGCAGCGTCCAGAAACTGGATTGTTAGCTAAAATGTGGCATTTTCCGCTTTTGGAAGTGGATCAGGCAACCTATACGCAATTATTGGCTTATTGGCAGGATCAACAGTTAACATTGGATGCTGTTGCAGAAGAACCAGCTCCGATTTTCTCTGAATTTCCCGTCGTTTGGCAAAAAAGGCACCTCGGAGAGATCACCCATATCTTTAGTCATTTAAAATGGCATGTATTGCTTTTTTATGGTCGTAAACGGGCAGAATTCTCGGTAGAACACAGTCAATGGGCTACGTCAGAGGAATTTGATCAGTACGTCTTTCCAAAACCACAGTTAAAATTAGTCGAACAATTGAAGAAAAATCATAAAGTCGATAAACATTTCTAGGCAAAGGGTTCTTTTATTGCTATAATATTTACGATATCGGTGTAATGAACACCCAAACAAAACGCAAGTTTTCTTGCTGAGGGAAGGGTTGCTATGCGAGTTCCAAAAGAAGGAGAGTTTGTCAGCATCCAAAGCTACAAACATGACGGCAATTTGCATCGAACGTGGCGGGATACTATGGTCTTAAAGACAAGCGAATTCTCAATGATTGGCGTCAATGATCATACATTGGTGACTGAATCGGATGGAAGACGCTGGGTTACCCGTGAACCAGCTATTGTATATTTTCATAAAAAATACTGGTTTAATGTAATCGCAATGATCCGAGAAAAGGGGGTTTCCTATTATTGTAATCTCGCTTCACCGTATTTGCTTGATGAAGAGGCATTGAAGTATATCGACTATGACCTTGATATCAAAGTATTTCCTGATGGTGAGAAACGTTTACTAGACGTGGATGAATATGAGCTTCATAGTAAGATCATGCACTATCCGCAGGACATTGATTTTATTTTAAAAGAAAATGTCAAAATTTTAGTAGATTGGATCAATAATGGCAAAGGACCATTTTCTGAGGGGTATGTGGACATTTGGTATGATCGCTACAAGCAGTTGTCTCAGAAATAGCAAGGAGTAGTCGTAAAGGATCACTTCATTGTGCAAAAGACTCGACTTTTAAAGTCGAGTCTTTTTTTAACTTATTCGTATCTTCCAATCAATTAAAGGTCTTTGAATAGACCTTTTGAAAAAAATCTTTTGGTTATGACGGCACTTTTTTTTGGGAAAAACTCCAACAGGGGCTTTTCTATTGAAACCCGTTGATAGCTTACTGGTGCATTTCCCCGTAACTTGGACTGGATGGATCGAGGGGATATTGCTGCCAGCCCGATTTGCGTGACACTGTTTAGTCCTGCAAATTTTTACTCATTTTGATATGAGGCATATCTGCATCTAGGAATACTTCTCCTTCAGGCTGATAGCCCAGTGAAAGATAAAACCCTTTTGCAGTAAGTTGTGCTCCTAAAACAATCGTTTGATACCCTTGTTTTCGAGCAAAGTCTTCAGCTCCTTCAATCAAGATCCGACCTAATCCCTTTTTACGGTGAGCAGCGGGAACTGCCATACGCTGCAGTTTCAATGTTTGACCATCGATCGGCAGTAGCCGCAAAGTGGCAGTTGCTTCTTTTTGTTCATTATAGAGAACAAAATGCACCGCATTCGCTTCGTCTTGGTCAATCTCAAGACTCAAGGGCACGCCTTGTTCCTTAACGAAGACATCATTACGGATTTTCAGTGAATCAAGATAAATCTCACTCAAAGTATCTTTGGTTTGTGCTACATACATCAAATCAACCACCTCATTCATTTACTCAATTATTTTTTAAGTATACCATTTTTCTGAAAAGAAAAATGTCTTTTGCGGCTAAAGTCGCAAGCTTTTTTTGGGGAAATACACTATAATAGTCAAAAAAGGAGGGAATCATTTGTTCGACAAATTCAAACAATCAAAACTTTTCTTCTGGTCTTTAGAAATTTTAGTTCTTGCAACACTGGTTTTAGTCCTAAGCAAGATCAATTTCTTATTTGCACCGGTAGGAACATTTTTTTCAACATTATTTGCGCCAGTCTTGATTGCCGGATTTTTGTATTATCTACTAAATCCAATCGTCGTCTTTCTGATGAAAACGACCAAGATCAAAAGAATTTATGCAGTGATTTTAGTTTTGCTCTTATTGGTAGCAGCTATAGTCCTGACAATCGTGAGTGTGATTCCAAATCTGATTAACCAAATTTCACAACTTGCAGAAAATATTCCTACTTTTGCAAAAAACATGGAAATCTGGATTTCTAAATTAGCAGATGATCCGATGTTTAAACAGATCGACTTTGCGCAACAGCTTGAAAACCTTAATTTATCCTATGGATCATTGCTGCAGCAATTTTTGAGCGGTCTATCTACAAGCCTAGGATCCATCGTAGGAACGATTGCTTCTGCAACGATGATCATTATTACAGTACCATTCATCTTATTTTATATGTTGAAAGATGGCGAGAAACTTGTGCCAAATATTCAGTCGGTTTTGCCTGAAAAAAGACGAAAACAAATCATCGAGTTACTGGGTGACTTGAATAAAACATTGTCTAATTACATTAGTGGACAAGCGATTGAATGTATTTTTGTTGCCACCTTTACCTTTATCGGCTATTGGTTGGTAGGTGTTAATTACGCCTTTTTATTTGGTGTCATTGCAGGGATCACTAACTTGATTCCTTACTTAGGACCATATTTAGGGTTGGTTCCGGCAGTATTAGTCACGATCTTTGATGATCCGTTTCGCGCATTGCTCTGCTGTGTGGTTGTCCTAGTTGTTCAACAATTGGATGGAAACGTGATCTACCCGAATGTAATCGGCAAGTCGCTGGCGATTCATCCGCTAACCATCATTTTAGTGTTGTTAGTCGCAGGAAATATCGCCGGACTGTTAGGAATCTTCTTAGGCGTACCTTTCTATGCCATTTGTCGTACCATCGTGATTTTTATCGTTCATTTGATTCGCGACGATAAAAGTAAGAAAAATCAAGAGAAATTGATTGAGATGGATAACTGATGGTTTTTATTGCAAAGAAAAAAGCTTTATGATACGATTTTATCGTGGGTCTAACCCACGATTTTTTTTAGAAAATGAAAAAATAAGGAGAGAATGCTATTATGAATGCTGACCCCGAGAGTCAGTCGCTACTAGCGCAAATTTTACTATTGATCGTTTTGACATTGATCAATGCTTTCTTGGCTGCTTCAGAAATCGCGGTTGTTTCAGTTAATAAGAACCGTGTCGAACAAAAGGCTGAGGAAGGCAATGTCAAATCACAAAAATTATTAAAAATCATTGACAATCCCACCAACTTCTTGTCAACGATCCAAGTTGGGATTACATTGGTCAACATCTTATCAGGGGCCTCACTGGCAGATACACTTTCATCAGAATTAGCCCCAGTCTTAGGTGGTGGAGCTGCAGCGAAAAGCTTGGCGAACATCATCGTATTGGCGATTTTGACCTATGTTTCGATCGTATTTGGAGAATTGTATCCAAAACGAATTGCGATGAACAAATCCGAAGAAGTGGCTCAATTCACTTCAAGTGTCATCCGTGTAATCGGTACGATCGCGAAACCCTTTGTGTGGCTGCTTTCTGCTTCAACCAGTTTGTTAGCTCGCATCACACCAATGGATTTTGATGATGAAGATACGAAAATGACCCGGGATGAAATGCGGTATATGTTAGAAACAGAAGGTGTTTTTGAAGAAGATGAATTGGAAATGCTACAAGGAATCTTTTCTTTAGACACTAAAGTGGCTCGTGAAGTAATGGTGCCGCGAACTGCTGCATTTATGGTCGATATCAATGATTCAGTAGATGAAATTTTGACTGAAATTTTAGCGGAAAACTATTCTCGAATCCCAGTATATAATGAGGACAAGGACAAAGTCGTAGGTGTTTTGCATACCAAAACCCTGCTGAAATTTGCCTATAAAAATGGATTTGAAACATTAGATATCAAACAAATCCTACAAGAACCATTATTTGTACCTGAAACTGTTTTTATTGACGACTTACTCTATGAATTGAAAAAGACACAAAACCAGATGGCTATTCTATTAGACGAATACGGCGGTGTCGTTGGTCTGGTTACGTTGGAAGACCTCTTAGAAGAAATCGTTGGTGAGATTGATGATGAGTCGGATGAAGTAGAAGAATTGTATGAACAAGTATCTGAACATGAGTACATCATCCAAGGACGTATGCTGATCGACGACTTCAATGAAGCCTTCGATATGAGTTTGCACATGAGTGATGTTGATACGATGGCTGGGTATTTAATCACAGCATTAGGAGTAATCCCTGACGAAGGAGAGAAACTCTCCTTTAAAGTAGATAATGTCACATTGATCACAGAAGAAATAGAAGGTTCTCGCGTATTAAAAATTCGGGTTATTTTCCATGATCCTGAAGAAACTGCCGTTGAACCTGAAGAAGAAAGACGCTATTTCAAAAAAGATTTTGAAGAAGACGAACCTCGTCGCTAATAAAATGCTTGAAGCTTTGGCTTCAAGCATTTTTTTGTTGGAGAAATAATGTAACACAGTATTTGAAATAATGATACAGAATGGTGAGGAATAAAAAAACTTTTGTTTTTAAGCATATTTCTTGCTTTTTCTTATGATTAACGAGAGGATTAGAATGCGTCAAACAGAAATCACGATGAGGTGGGAATATGAGATTTTATCGAATGCAAAATAAGGATATTCGTATCAATCTGGCAACGGAGGAATATTTAATGAATAACGTAGATATTTCAGAACCGTGCCTACTGTTATACATACAAAAACCATGTGTTATAATTGGCAGAAATCAAAATGCTTATGAAGAAATAAATTTTGACTATTTACGAGAAAATGACATCGTTTTAACCCGCAGAACTTCCGGAGGTGGAGCAGTTTATGATGATCTAGGCAATTTGAGTTTTAGTTTTGTCACAGATAAAGATGCGACTCATTTTGGTGATTACCATGGTGCGACACAACCGATTTTAAAAGCATTGCAAAAGATGGGGGCAAAAGGGGTTGAAGTTCGAGGGAGAAATGATTTATTTGTTGAAGGAAAGAAATTCTCCGGCAATGCCATGTATACGAAAAATGGCCGAAGTTATTCCCACGGTACATTGATGTTCGATGTGGATTTAAGTATTTTAACAAAAGTATTGAACGTGCCCCAAGAAAAAATTGCTTCAAAAGCAACAAAATCCGTTCGTAAAAGTGTCACCAACATCAAGCCTTATCTTTCTGAGGAATATCAGCAGTTGTCGACGATGGAATTTCGTGATCAATTGCTCTGTCATATATATAATGTTGAGAATATTGAAGAAATTCATGAAAAAGAAATCGTTTTAACCGCTGAAGACCAACGGGCAATCGATCAGTTGTATCAAAGCCGTTATGCTAACGATCAATGGATTTATGGTGAAGCCCCTAATTATCAATGGACAAAGCGCAAACGTTTTGACAAGGTTGGCATCGTTGAGCTGCGCTTTTCAGTTTCCAAGGGTAAAATCACAGAAGCACAAATCACTGGGGATTTTTTTGGCGAAGAAGACATCCATGGTCTTGAAAAAGAGCTGATTGGTCTTCCTTATAATGAAGCATTGCGACATCATTTACAAGGTGTGAAAGTTGATAAATACATCCATCAACTGACAAATGATCAATTTGTGTCACTCCTTTTCAATTAAATCAACATTCTAGGAAAGTGAGGTGACGTACATGATTGAAGTAAAACAAGTTTCGCAAGTTTATCAAGCCACCGTCCTTGATCAGGTATCACTAACCATTCAAAACGAAATCGTTGGTATCGTTGGTAAAAGCGGTTCTGGTAAATCTACCTTACTGCGCCTGCTTAATCTGATTGAATCACCTTCTGCAGGCGAAATTGTGATTGATGGCGTCAGTACCGGGGGATTGACCAAGAAAATGAAGCGAAAAGTTCAGCAGGATATTGCGATGATTTTCCAACAATTTAATCTACTCCATAATTTGACGGTGTATGAAAATGTTTGTCTACCGTTAAAATTAGCCGGAAAATCGCAGCAACCGGTGATGGACTTTTTAGATTTTGTCGGTATGTCTGACAAGGGCTCCATGTATCCTGCTTCCCTAAGCGGAGGAGAGAAACAACGAGTCGCCATTGCACGAGCATTGGTCAAAGAACCAAAAATTCTTTTGTGTGACGAACCCACAAGTGCATTGGATGAAGACACAAAAGGCGATGTTTTAGCATTGTTGCAAAAAATTCATAGCACATTCCATCCGGCCATCGTATTTGTTAGCCATGAATTATCAGCAGTACGCCAAATTTGTGAGCGCGTCTATGTGATGGAGCAAGGGAAAATCGTAGCAGAATTGCCTAATACGCCTCATCTTATGCAAAAAGAAACGCTAGATTATGTAGCTCGCGTGAAGAGGAGCTTGAATCATGACTCTAAGTGAAAGCATTTTGTACTATTCGCCGGAATTAGTACAGGCCTTGAAAGAAACCTTGATTATGATGGGTATTTCCATTTCTGCTGCTATTTTGATTGGCCTTCCAGTAGGCATCCTTTTGTTTATTAGTCGCGAAAGTGGTGGCAGAAACACCTTTTTGTACCAAGTGCTAAATTTATTGATTACAATCGTCCGATCATTTCCATACTTATTATTTGTCGTCGCCATGATTCCCGTCACTCGGTTTCTATTAGGCAGTTCTTTTGGCCCAATCCCCGCCAGCATTCCACTAAGCATCGTGGCAATTGTGGTTTACGCACGATTAGTTGAACAGGTACTGCTGGATGTTCCTGAAGATGTCGGATTATTGGCACGCTCATTAGGCGTCTCGACGTATCAATATGTTAAAGAATTTTTACTGGTGGAAGCACGAAGCGGTTTGATCTTGTCTTTGACTACGACGATTATCAGCATGGTTTCCTATTCAACTGTTATGGGAATTGTAGGTGGAGGAGGAATCGGTGATTTTGCCATTCGTTATGGGTATCAACGCTATGAATATGGTGTCATGTATTTTGCTATTATACTGATGATCATAGCTGTTTTTATCCTTCAATTATTAGGGAATAAGTTAGCAAAAAAAATGGATAAAAGAAAGTAGGAGTAAGAATGAAAAAAGGAATATTTCTTGGATTTGTACTAGCAGCAACACTTCTTGGGGCTTGTGGAACGAGCAATCAGTCGCAATCGGAGGATAAAGTGATCAAAGTCGCTTCTCAAACGACACCGATGACAGATGTTGTCAAAGTAGCAGCCGATGCGGTAGAAGATGGCTGGAAAATTGAATTGGTCCAAGTGAATGATAATATTCAATACAACGAGCTGTTGAATAATAAAGAAGTCGACGCAAACTTCGCACAGCATGAGCCTTATATGCAGCGGTATAACGAAGAAAAATCAGCGAATCTAGTGGCACTGGACAAAATTTATAATGCAAAAGTTGGTTTTTATTCAAAAGAGTACAAAAAAATTGAAGATATCCCTGATGGAACCAAAGTCGCTTTGCCAAACGATGTTTCCAATGAAGGACGAGCACTAGCCATTCTAGCTGAACAAGGTTTAATCGAATTAAAAGATGGCGTAGGGGTCAATGGAACGATCAAAGACATCACAGCCAATCCTAAAAATTTTGAATGGCTGTCTGTGGATCTATTAAATCTTGCAGAAGCCTACAATGAACCCAATGTTTCCCTTGTCTACAATTATCCAACCTACATCGCCAAAATTGGTCTAAAGCCTGACGATGCCTTGTTTTTAGAAAAAACGATTGATGACCGATTTGCAATTTCTTTGGTTGCTCGCAAAGACAACCAAGACTCAGAAAAAATCAAAGTCCTCCGCAAAGCGATGACCAGCGATAAAGTCAAAGAATTTTTGGAAAATGAGCACAGCGACACATTGCTTCCGGCTTTCTAGTTTGTTGTTTCAATCACTTTTGTTGCGTTTGAAGCAACAAAGACTCGAGTTTTCACTTAGTTTGCTCTCTAGTCTTTCCTTTGAATCTGAAGGCTAGAGAGTATTTGTCTGCAATTTTTCTTTTTTCCGCTCTTGATACATGATATACTGATTTGGTCAGAAATTCTTTGGTAGCTATCCAAAGAGTTCTAATTTCAAGGAATGGAGTAACTACATAACATGGAGAATCCAAATTTAAAACAACAAGTTGAAAGTCGTCGCACCTTTGCGATTATTTCTCACCCGGATGCTGGGAAAACAACGATCACGGAGCAATTACTCTTGTTCGGTGGCGCCATTCGTCAAGCAGGGACTGTTAAAGGAAAGAAAACCGGTAATTTTGCCAAATCAGACTGGATGGAAATCGAAAAGCAACGGGGAATTTCTGTCACTAGTTCGGTGATGCAATTTGATTATCAAGGAAAACGTGTGAACATCTTGGATACGCCTGGACATGAGGATTTCTCTGAAGATACATATCGGACATTGATGGCGGTCGATAGTGCCGTGATGGTTATTGACAGCGCCAAAGGGATCGAAGCACAAACGAAAAAGCTTTTCCAAGTCGTGAAAAAACGGGGAATCCCAATTTTTACCTTTATCAATAAATTAGACCGTGATGGTCGTGAACCTTTAGAACTTTTAGAAGAGTTGGAAGAGTTGCTTCAAATCGAGTCCTACCCGATGAATTGGCCAATCGGAATGGGAAAAGGACTTGAAGGTCTCTATGACATTCATAACCAACGAGTTGAAATTTACCGCCCAGAATCACATGGTGGCGAACGGTTGATTCCTTTTGATCAAAATGGCGAGATTCCTCAAGATCATCCCCTAAATCAAAACGGTGTCTACCAACAAGTGTTAGAAGAAGTGGAGTTACTGCAAGAAGCTGGAGATGCCTTTGACGAAGAGAAAATCGCTCGCGGGGATCAAACGCCTGTCTTCTTTGGCTCTGCATTAACTAACTTTGGTGTGCAAACTTTCTTGGAAACTTTTTTACAATATGCGCCAGCACCTTATGGACATAAAACGATGGCTGGTGACGAAATCAGTCCTTACGAACAAGAGCTATCTGGCTTCGTCTTCAAGATCCAAGCCAATATGAACCCCGCACACCGAGACCGCATTGCCTTTGTCCGCATCTGTTCCGGAACATTTGAACGGGGAATGGATGTGACCCTTGAGCGGACAGGTAAAAAAATGAAATTAAGTAATGTCACTCAATTCATGGCGGATACGCGAGAAAATATCGAGCAAGCTGTTGCCGGGGATATTATTGGGGTTTATGATACGGGAAATTATCAGATTGGTGATACCTTATATGAAGGAAAGTTAAAAGTTGCCTATGAAGAATTACCTTCATTTACACCAGAGCTTTTCATGAAAGTTACAGCCAAAAATGTCATGAAGCAAAAATCTTTCCACAAGGGCATCTATCAGTTAGTACAAGAAGGTGCCATTCAACTGTATAAAACCTATCTTAGTGACGAATATATTATCGGTGCGGTTGGTCAATTGCAGTTTGAAGTCTTCCAATATCGGATGCTGAATGAGTACAATGCAGAAGTGATCATGACGCCAATGGGACATAAAATTGCCCGCTGGATCGACCCGAAAGATTTAGATGAAAAAATGAGCTCAAGCCGTAACATTCTTGCCAAAGACCGTTTTGACCAGCCGTTGTTCTTGTTTGAAAATCAATTTGCAATGCGTTGGTTTGCCGACAAATATCCGGATGTGGAATTGAAGAGTTTGATGTAAAAATTCTTGCTAGGTTAAGTTTCATAAGGGATTTTAATTTGGTTTTTAACGGTAGGTAGAATGACATTGGAATAGACTGTAGAAAGTCCTTTTTTATCAAATTTGATAAAAAGGGGCTTTTTTGTATGGATCGGAATTATTTTAGAATTTTGTAGATATCGCTGTCAGTTTTTTAAAAAAACTATAAAAATGATAAAGATAAATT
>NZ_JALAHI010000047.1 GCF_022711995.1 Enterococcus sp. | reverse complement strand
GTCTTATTCTATGTTACATGTATTATACCATTACGAATCGGAAAGAATGAAAGCTTTGGAAGAAAAGTGGATTAAAAGCGATTATTCAGGGATTTCGTCATCCACACTGTTGTCTATTCCTTGAAACTGGCTTATCAATACAAAAAGTGAGATCACATCTCGAGCTCTCTGATATACAGACAACGATGAACAGCTATGCTCATCTAACAAAAAAGAGATCTCTGCTGAAAAATTCCCGAGCTACCTTCGTTTCTAAATATATGGTCAGAAGGATGGTCAAAAAACAAAAAAAGAGCTAGAACCCTTATCAAAAAGGAATTCTAGCTCATAATAATTAGAAATAATTATTTAACTGTTACTGAAGCGCCAACTTCTTCTAAAGCAGCTTTCAATGCTTCAGCTTCGTCTTTAGAGATGCCTTCTTTAACTGCTGAAGGAGCTCCGTCAACTACAGCTTTAGCTTCTTTCAAGCCTAGGCCAGTTGCTTCACGAACTGCTTTGATAACTTTAACTTTTTGGTCGCCAGCTGCAGTCAATTCTACAGTGAATTCAGTTTGTTCTTCAGCAGCACCAGCGTCGCCAGCTCCACCAGCTACAGCTACAGGAGCAGCAGCAGATACGCCAAATTCTTCTTCGATAGCTTTAATTAAGTCGTTTAATTCTAAGATTGTCGCGCCTTTTAGCTCTTCGACAATGTTTTCAATGTTCAATGCCATTTTGTTTTCCTCCATTTAATTAAATAGTTTAGTTTATAGTGTGATTATGCGGCAATTAAGCTGCATCTTCTTCTTTTTCGGCCACTGCTTTGACAGCGTAAGCCACGTTGCGGATAGGTGCTTGTAGCACAGATAGCAACATTGAAAGAAGTCCTTCGCGGTTTGGCAATTTTGCCAAAGCTGTGATTTCTTCCAAAGAAGAAACTTTGCCTTCGATGATACCGCCTTTGATTTCTAATGCTTTAGCCTCTTTAGCAAAATCATTCATGATTTTTGCAGGTGCGACAACGTCTTCGTTACTGAATGCTACGGCAGTTGGGCCAGTGAATACTTCACCAAGACCTTCTAGACCAGCTTGTTCAGCAGCACGTGAAAGGATAGAATTTTTGATAACTTTCATTTCAACGTTTGCGTCGCGTAATTGTTTACGTAGACGAGTTACTTCGTCAACAGTCAATCCACGGTAGTCAACGACTACTACAGATGCGGCTGCTTTGAATTTTTCACTCACTTCATCCACAATTGCGGCTTTTTTAGCGATAGCTGCTTCACTCATTTTAAATTTCACCTCCTGATTTTGATGGAAGAGTTTCAAGAAAACAATACTGTTCTCATTTGTCTTTATCGAGAGATAAACACAAAAAAACTCTATGCCACCGTAGACATAGAGGGACTATTGAAGTTTCTCAATAAACGTCCTCGGTAGGAAATTAAGACTTGCGTCACCTACTGTCTTCGGTACAGTTAAACTTTTAACCTTGACTACCTTACCATAGATAAGGCAGCCAAGTCAATAAAAGTTTTAATTTTTTCTATTCAAATTAGAAAGAAGCTTGATCTACATGGATACCAGGTCCGAAAGTTGTCGTTACAGAAATGTTTTTCATGTATTGACCTTTCGCTGCAGATGGTTTTGCTTTTACTAAAGTTTCGTGGATCGTTTTGAAGTTTTCGATTAATTTATCGTCTTCAAATGAAACTTTACCAATTGGTACATGGATGTTACCAGCTTTGTCAACACGGTAAGTTACTTTACCAGCTTTTACTTCGTTAACAGCTTTTGTTACGTCCATTGTAACTGTACCAGTTTTAGGGTTTGGCATTAAACCTTTAGGGCCTAAAACACGACCAAGTTTACCAACAGTTGCCATCATATCCGGTGTTGCAACAACAACATCAAAGTCAAACCATCCGCCTTGGATTTTTTGAACCATGTCGTCGTCTCCAACGAAATCAGCACCAGCTGCTTCTGCTTCTTTGGCTTTTTCACCTTTCGCAAAAACTAAAACTGTTTGAGTTTTACCAGTACCGTTTGGTAATACGACCGCACCACGGATTTGTTGGTCCGCTTTTTTAGGATCGACATTTAGTTTGTAAGCAACTTCAACCGTTGCGTCGAATTTTGCAATATTTGTTTCTTTTGCCAAAGCTACTGCTTCTTCAACTGAATAAGCTTTTGTAGCGTCAACTTTTTTCAATGCTTCTTGCATTTTTTTGCTTTTTTTAGCCATTTTGTTTCCTCCTTGATGTGGTTATAACGGTAGAACCTCCCACGTGTCCCATATTTTTCAATATAGAGCCGACTGAGAAGCTACTTCCTTAGGGTCTGTAAAAATTATTCTACAGTAATCCCCATGCTTCGTGCAGTTCCTTCAACCATGCGCATAGCTGCTTCAACGTCAGCTGCGTTTAGGTCTTCCATTTTCAATTCAGCGATTTCTTTTACTTGATCGCGTGAAACTTTAGCAACTTTGTTTTTGTTAGGTTCGCCTGAACCTTTTTCAACGTTTGCTGCTTTTTTCAACAATACTGCTGCTGGTGGTGTTTTTGTAACGAATGTGAATGAACGGTCTTCGTATACAGAGATCACTACTGGAATGATCAAACCTGCTTGATCAGCTGTACGTGCATTGAATTCTTTAGTGAATCCCATGATATTGATACCCGCTTGACCTAGCGCAGGACCTACTGGCGGAGCTGGTGTTGCTTTACCTGCAGGAATTTGCAATTTAACGATTTTTTCTACTTTTTTTGCCACGAGACATACCTCCTTGAGTCCGTGATGTGGTTAATTGGAGATCCAAATTTCTCCTCCCACTTTAGTGAATCATGTGCGCACACAAAAAACGTGTGAATAATGCACACTGAAATATTATAGCATCTCAAAAGAAATTTGCAAGAAGTCTTTTCACTTTTTTTTACTTTTTACAGTCAAATTTTCTAAAATACCAAAAAGATTAAAAAAATCCCATACTGCTATTCTCATTGCCCTATTTCCCCTTTTTTATGCTAAACTACATCTGGATTTCTCCCATCAATTACAATGAGGTGAATAGAATGGAACCTTTAAAATACCGTAGTGTCTTTGATATTATCGGGCCGATCATGGTTGGTCCTAGTAGTTCCCATACCGCAGGCGCTGCCCGAATCGGCAAAATCGTACGCAACATCTTTGGCGAACAGCCAGATAGTGTTGACATTCTTTTATATGAATCTTTTGCTAAAACCTATCGTGGTCATGGAACAGATATTGCCCTCGTTGGCGGGTTACTCGGCATGGAGCCAGATGACAATCGACTTGCCGATTCGTTAAAGATTGCCTACGAAAAAGGATTAGAAGTGTTATTTGTTCCTAAAAATGAAAAAGCGGAACATCCAAATATGGTGAAAATGATCTTGACCAAAGGAGAACGTAAAATGTCTGTCACCGGTATTTCCATCGGCGGCGGGAATATTCAAATTTCTGAATTGAATGGCTTCAAAATTTCATTGACTTTAGGCACCCCTACTTATGTGATCGTTCATCAAGACGTACCGGGAATGGTGGCTCAAGTCACCCACCTGCTTTCAGAGGCACAGATCAATATCGGTACAATGACCGTTACACGAGAAGCAAAGGGAGAAAAAGCCATCATGATCATTGAAGTCGATGAACGAAATGATCAATTGGCGCAACAAATCAAAGCACTGCCCCACGTTTATAGTGCGGCCTATTTCGATTAAAGGAGGCTTCATCATGTTTTATACGATTGAAGATCTTGTTCTTCAAAGCAAAAACTATTCATCGATTGCAGAGATGATGATCGCGATCGAATGCGAAAACTCAGGGCGTACTCGGGAACAAGTCATTGCACTGATGGATAAAAACTTAACAGTCATGGAACAATCCGTTGCTGAAGGGGTTGCTGGTGTGACCTCCGTAACTGGACTCACCGGTGGCGATGCCACACGGATGAATGAGTATATCCAAGCGGGAGATTTTTTAAGTGGTGAGACGATCTTACAAGCGGTTCAAAACGCGATTGCTGTCAATGAAGTCAATGCCAAAATGGGATTGATTTGTGCCACTCCTACGGCTGGTAGTGCCGGTGTTGTCTCTGGTGTGCTGATGGCTGTTCGCGATCGATTGCAGTTGTCCCGTTCACAACAAATCGATTTTCTCTTTACCGCTGGAGCCTTTGGACTAGTCATTGCCAACAATGCCTCGATATCCGGAGCAGAAGGCGGTTGTCAGGCGGAAGTTGGTTCTGCCAGCGCTATGGCAGCAGCTGCTCTTGTCTGTGCCAAAGGCGGCAGTAGCCATCAAGCGGCTCAAGCAGTAGCCATTACATTAAAGAATATGATGGGGTTGATTTGCGATCCTGTTGCCGGATTGGTTGAAGTTCCCTGTGTGAAACGAAATGCCCTCGGTTCTTCACAAGCCTTTATTTCAGCTGATATGGCATTAGCAGGAATCGAAAGTGTGATCCCTCCAGATGAAGTCGTCCATGCGATGTATCAAGTCGGACGCCAAATGCCAAGCATTTTTAAAGAAACAGCAGAAGGTGGATTGGCCACAACCCCGACAGCGCAACGTCTGCAGGCGCAAATTTTGGACGCAGCCGAACACTAAAAAATCTGCTTTACTAAATAAACGATCCAAAAGATGGCGAGCTGTTTTTCAGCGCACATACGCAAAACAACTCGCCCAATCTTTCGGATCGTTCTATTTTTTTATGTTGCCGTTTCCTTAATCTTCCCACAAGAAAGCAGCAATCTCTTCGTCTACTTCTTGATTTTCATGCAATTGGCTATGTTGTGACTGCGATCCTTCAATAATTTTCTCAGTCACAGAATAGCCGTTTGCTGTCAATAAGTGGTTAATCGCTAAGGCACTGGTGGTGGGTACAGTTCCATCCGATAAATCTTCATCTGACAATTGTCCGGCAATCAGTTCAATAGAAAGCGGATGATTGCTTTCCTTGATCAGTCCTTGAAATTCCTGATAACGAGGAGATGTTTCTGTCGGTCCCTTCGATAGTAAATCAGCCACCGTCTGCTGCGAACTTGTATCAATAAATTCATTGAAAGGTGCCCCGATCGCTATAAATTTAGCTACTTTAGGGAGTGCCGGATCGATCCCATCCGTCGTACTCATTTCTCCAAAGGTCGTGAGGTAGCGAAAACCACTGACCCCTCCCATGGAATGTCCCACTAAATTGACTTGATCTACCCCGGCCTTTTTCAAATAAAGCAACGCTTGTCTGATCCACTCCGCTTGATTCCATTCATTATTTTGATTATCTGCAAACAACACTTGAATCGTCGGATTTACCGCTTCTTTTGAAAGCTGTCCTTCCGTCGAAATCGTTCCATCTGGTGAAATCGTCAGAACCATTTCATTACTGACCCAATCTTTTTGAGCAAAGCGCTGTAACATACCACCAAAGGATGCCGGTCCTCCTTGATAGCCATGAACAAAAAGTGTTGGTGTCGTTGTTTTCTGAATAGTTTCCGTTACTGACGTTTCTGTGGAAGCAGTCGTTTCCTGTTGCTGCTGAGAACTTTGTGGGGCTGCAGCATCGGTATGCGCTGTCCCTTGACAGCCGCTAAGAAAAAGAACCAAACAAAGAAAGAGCCATTTTTTCATTTTTCGTCCCTCCAAATTGGGTTCTAGTATAATCCCTTTTGAAAGAAGAAACAAGTCACAGCTGATCCTTTCTAAAAAGTGTCACTCTTCCGCTGTTACTTGTTGCGCTGCTGTCTCTTTTTTGCGTTTTTTCTTGTCTTTTTTGTTTAAAGAGAGGGTAGCAACTTGCTGGAAAAAATCGAGTAATGGAATGATCATCATGGCTACTAAACCTCCAGAAAATCCGTTATTATAAAGATTTAACCCGCCATGCAGAACGTCGATATTCAACACCATCGAGGTATGGATGAAGCCCACGATCATCCCTCCTTTCCAGCCATAAGCATTGGTCACAGCACAGAGCATCATGGCAAAAATCGCTGCGGTCACTGTTACGGTTTCGGTGATCGCATAGATATTTAACATATTTGCTAATAGGACACCCGCAAACAATGGCAGTGCATTAAAGACATGGGCACCACAAGCTGAGAAACCAATAACACAAAACATCGCCCCCACGATGGGTCCATTGAGGCTGACACCTATCATGCTTACGTAGCTCATCAACAAAATCCCCATCAATCCCATATTGATCATCGTATTGTAGACGCCGCTTTCCCGTAAAATATCATACTCGATTTGACCGCTATGAGACCAAATGGCTCGCATATTCAATCGCTTGCGTTTAATAGCCATCACCAAGCCATAAACGATCATCAGCAATGACAGCGACACCATTAAAAAGACCAGCGGAAGATTCGGGCTTTGGGATACGATGGTTCGCAATTCGATATCAAACCCAAACATACGACAGATGCCTGCCACCATCGTACAGATCATGCCTGATGTAAATCCGGCACTATAGATACTTACTTTTTTGAATAATGCTTGAAAATGAAGCGCTAATGGGACCATGATCAAGCCAGTCAAGATACCAATCGGATAACCGATAAACAGACCAAAATAAGTAAAAGATTCATTGAATGCAAAAAAACTAACGATAGGTGAAACAGAAGAACCATACAAAGCAATCAGAAGATATTTCTTGAGGGGTTGATTCATTAAATAAGAATAAAGACGGACACCTAAAAAGATAGGGATGAAGTTGAAGAGATTTTTACCAAAGAAACCATATCCCGTCACCATGAACACAGCAGATATCATTCCTCCAGTTACTGGCACACGATAATGATAACAGATGATAATTGCCACAAATGTCATCACCGTTGCGTTGAATAACCCGCCGCCCACAGAAGTCAATGCTACATAATCTGTCACTAAATGGCTTTCTGAAAACATGATTTGCAGGAATTCACTTGGCAACTTTTGGGGCTGCATAAAGATTAGTGCCGCAAGCAGCAAAAACAGATTAAAGGCAAACAGCAAGCTGTAGCCATTATGTACAGAAATCACGCCTCTTTTTTCCTGATGATTCTCGAAAAGGCGTCGTTGTTGGAGTGATGCAAGAATTTTTCTCATAGGACCCCCTTTTATATAAAACGCTTTCTTTCGTCGAGATAAAAACAGCGGGCCAAAAAATGGTCCGCTATCACTCTCTTATATAATATATCTTACACGATTTTGACAAAAAACACTACTGTTTTATCATTAGATTTTATCTACTTGCTCAAAATCTAATTCGGTACTTGTTTCCCGACCAAACATATCGATATTGACTTTTAATTTTTGTTTTTCTTCGTCGATCTCGGCAACTTGACCTTCCAGTCCAGAAAAGGCACCTTCGATGATCTTGACTGTTTCCCCCAGTTCAACTTCTAATTCAACGGTTCGCGTACTCATACCAATTGAACGCAAGATAGAGTTGATTTCTTCTTGTAAAAGCGGCGCTGGTTTACTTCCTGCTCCATGAGAGCCGACAAACCCAGTAACCCCTGGTGTATTACGTACGACATACCATGATTGATCCGTCATGACCATTTCAACTAAGACATAACCGGGAAATGTTTTGTGAACGATCTCTTTCTTTTTCCCATTCTTTTCTTCTGTTTCAACTTCTTCTGGTACGACAACACGAAAAATAAAATCGCCCATCCCCATGCTTTGTGCCCGTGATTCCAAGTTTGCTTTTACTTTGTTTTCATAGCCGGAATACGTATGCAAGACATACCAATTTTTTTCAAAAGATTCCATTGTATTCGGTCTCCCTATCTTTTTGTAAAATAAAAAAACCTCAGTTGCCCCGAAGTTTTTCCTCAAAACGATTATACCACGATTTGTTTGGCTTGACTAGTTGCTGATCATCAAGACCTGCTTATTTCAAAATCAAGTCAAAAACGGTTTGGATCAGTGTATCCATCACGAAAAACATCACTGCGAAGATGATAGTTGTTTGGATCACAACTAAAGTATCTCTGCGTAATTGCTTTCTTGATGGCCAAGAAACATTTTTCATTTCAGCGAAAACATTCTTCATAAAGTTCATCAACGTTCCTCCTTATTTCGTTTCACGATGCAATGTGTATTGGTTGCAGTATTTGCAAAATTTGTTGATTTCAAGGCGATCGCCTTTTTTTCCTTCACTGACTGATTTCGAATAGTTGCGGGATCCGCAGACAGAACAAGCCAAAGCTGCTTTTTTTGTTGCCATTTCTGATGTCCTCCCCCTTCATACAAAGTTTTCCAAAGTTAAAAATACCATTTTTCAGCGAAAGTGTCAATTTTAGATTTTGTTACGCAAAAATATAGTTTCTGCTGATTTTATGGTATGATAGAGAGGTGAATTGGGTATTTGGGAGGGAAATATGATGTTACTAAAAACGATGGTTTACAAAAAACGCGACTTAACCACGATCAAAGAAACAGCCACTTTAGAAGAAGCCTTGGAAATTTTAGAAGAATCCGGCTATCGCTGTGTACCGATCTTAGATGAATCCGGCAAAATCTTCCGAGGAAACATCTATAAAATGCATATCTATCGTCACAAATCGAATGGTGGGGATATGTCATTGCCAGTGACATACCTACTAAAAAATGCGACAAAATTTATTTATGTCAATTCTTCATTCTTTAAAGTATTTTTCACGATCAAAGAATTGCCATACATTGCAGTTTTAGATGAAAACAATGAGTTTTATGGGATTTTGACCCACAGTTCATTATTGAATATGCTGTCACAATCTTGGAATGTCGAGCAAGGAAGCTATGTGCTGACTATTGCTTCAACTGGTACACAAGGCGATCTTGCGATCATCACTAAGATCATCGCTAAGTATAGCAGTATTGCCAGCTGTATTACATTGGACATCGGCAAAGATGAATTTATCCGCCGGACATTGATTACTTTGCCAGCAAATACTTCAAAAGAACTTTGCGATAAAATCATTTATCAGTTAGAAGCCAAGAACTTCAAAGTCGTTGAAATTGAAGATTTGAATGCAGAGTAATAAAAAGATCATTTCTACCAGAATACTACGGTAGAAATGATCTTTATTTGTTTTTTGAGAACCATCAAAGCAAAAAACAAGTTATTGGTTAGAATCGCTTATCGAAGCGAACTCCTGCATTCACGATATACATCAAAGGCGCTGTGATTGTCATAATGATCAACTCACTTAGTGCTGTTGTACCAAAAGTCGCCCAAAATGGTAATGCTAAAGTCAGATGCAGCATAATAGCAATCAAGAACATACTTAATGAAAAGAAAATCGTATTAAGTGCTAAACGAACAAAAACATTCGGTATCTTCTTTTGTAATAAGGCCATTACTGATAATGCCAGCAACGTTTGCCCCCCACCGAAGACAACATCCAGAATCCCCATACCAAAAAATAAATTGTATAGGACAACTCCGCCAAAAACACCCCACATTAGCTTTCTATTAAAGACTACCAGATGATTCAGTCCTTCTGAGACACGAAACTGAATCGCTCCAGACGCTACTGGGGCTACTAATACTGTCACTGCAACATACAGTGCCATGATCAAGCCATTGGCAACGATCACTCGTAACCGTTGGTTTGATAAAGTGGATGATTTATCCATTTGATCCCTTCTTTCTCCGAGTTTTGATTACGCGGGATGGTTGATGAACCGCGATGCGCTATGCACAGTCCTATATTATACAGAAGATTACTGATTTAGCAAGCTTTCTAATAGGTTTAATTAAAATCGGTTTCTCTTTACCTCACTTTAGTGAAATCATGAGAATGTTTTGTGAACGAATCTTTTAAAATCAATGAAAACAGATGGCTTTTGAAACTTTTTCTAATTTTCCTCTTCAACCTCACCCCTTTTCCCTGAGCCTTCACTCTTCCATAATAAGATTTAAAATCGCACGAGAAGCGCCATGATCATTATTTGATAGTGTTTTTACATCTGAACACTCGATTACTTCTTGAGGGGAGTTCCCCATAGAAACACCGATACCTGCTAACATTAACATTGGAACATCGTTATAGTTATCTCCAATAGCCATCGTTGCTGTTAGAGGTATTTGGTAATAGTCCGCCAATTCTCTTAGGGCCTTATCTTTTGAAACTTCGTGATTGGTTACCTCAAGATAATTCTCTTTTGATAAATAGAAGGCACAGGTAGGCAAATGAAATTTCTCACACTCTTCTTTTAATGCCCTAATTTCTTGTGGTGTTCCAATCAACAATAATTTATGAATGGGTAAGGTTTTCTCCATTAACAACAACTGCAAGTCTTGTATCTTTGGCTTTATTTTTGTTATGTCCGATTCAATTTTAGCCCATTGATCCAATTCATCCACATACCATTCCGCACCTGAGTATAGATTGATCGAAATTGCTTTGAATGTTGTTTTGATGATATCAAGCAATAGAAGCACTTCATCATAAGCCAACTCATGGCTAAAAATAGATTTGCTGGTAGAATATTCCGCGTTTTCCAAAATTAGTGCACCGTTATAACAAGCAATAGGAAAATCTAAAATATCCAGCTCCTTAGCAATGTCGTACATTCCTTTAGGTGATCTGGCAGATGATAGAACAAAAGGGATCTTTTTAGCTTTTAGTTGTTGAATAGCTGAAAGAAGCTTAGTATCCACCAAGTGATTATCATCGAGAATCGTTCCATCAATATCACTCATGACCAATTTAATTTTTTGCTTCATAAATTTTCTCTCCTTCGCACTTAATAGAAGATGCTTAAATCTTCTTGACGATTGAATGCAGTGGATTTTTAATCAATGATAAAGTATGCGTCAACCAACGTACTTGCTTTGTATGGTGCCCTTATGTCCATCTTGTCCATTTCTGCAAGTCATATTTTGGTAGGCAAATTTTTCGAGACCAGTTTTTTACTCTGGCATCTTCTTGATCAGCAAAGTTTATCGCGCCATTCTTTAATCCAGCAGTTCAAACATCAGCAACATCAAAACGAATTGAAACAATCGACTTGCTTTCATTCAAAAATAATCAAAACGATTTTTAGGGTAAACTCACCACCTAATAAATGAAAATCCATTGTGTCCTTTGTACTTAATCTAATCGCATTGTCTAACGAATGGGAATAGAAAGTCAATCGTTATCAATAAATAAAGGATTTCCTAGCTTTAGTTTAGTTGTTTTTCAAGAGAAGATTTTCTATCATGAATCGGGCAACCATGAAAGCAAACATTTTTGTTCACTTCTATGGTATATGAACTAAAAGAAACAAACGAATTCTCCGGTATTAACTGAATCACTCGTTTGTTTCTATTTTTTGAAATCGATCTTTTGTGAATTCTTTTTTAGTATATCTTTTGTTGCCTATTTTAAATCATTAAACTTGTCCTGATACGTAGCAATATTTACGACAAATTCGACAACTTGCTGATTTTCGTTATACAAAATAACCGATCTATTTACCCCATAGCAAACGAATGAGTGATGCTCCATCAGCTAGCTCACTTCCAACTTTTTTTTAGCCATTTCGATAATTTTTCTGTCTGCTATTAATACTATCGGTGCACTGTCTAAATATTCCTCTGTAGTATTTTTGGCCATTACTGGTAATATAT
>NZ_JALAHI010000046.1 GCF_022711995.1 Enterococcus sp. | reverse complement strand
TCAGTCCTGCTTCTTTCCTTTTTTTATTTATAATAACAAAATGACTTCTGAAAATTCGAGAAAAAATTCACGAACTTTTTTACCCAATTATCATTTTGTTTCAAGAGAATCCCTTCAGCTGCTTCCCACTTTTGAGCATATGAATAGCTCTAGCAAATGGAGTGTACTATCATGAAAAAAAGGAGGGATAAAATGAAAAAAGCAGTGGTTGGATTTATAGCGTTGTTGGGGATTGTCTTTTTGGCAAGTTGCGGGTCAAATCAAAAAAACAAGACATTTACGAATGAGCAAAATGGGGTTCAAATGGAGTTGGTCTTCAATTACGAAGGAGACGAAGTGAAAAAACAAACTGCCAATAATGTCATGCCGTATTCTTCTATTGGTGTCTCTACCAAAGAGGAAGCACAGCAATTATTGGACCCGATTGCCAAGCAGTATAAAGCAATCAAAGGCATCGATTACTCGATTGATTACGGAGACGATGAAGCGACCGAATCATTGACGATCGATTACACTGACTTAGATTACGAAGCGGCAAAACAATTACCAGGAGTCAGCTTTGAAGGCGATACGTCAAATGGCATCAGTATGGAACGAACGGAAAAGATGTTATTGGATCAAGGGTATACCTTGAAAAAATAAACTTTTCCTCGATCAGTAGAATGGGCTCCCTACGATGCCTTCGATAAAGCAGAGCTTTTCTTTCGCAAGGGCATTATAGGGAGCCAATTACTATTTTCTCGACACATCTTTTTTTCAATCATCTGCGCAACAAATCAAGAAAAATCTCGTTCGCCAATCGTCAGATGATTCAATGCATCAGTAATTTTATCTCTTTGCGCTGCTTCCAGTCCTTCCACAAATCGTTTCAATCCTCTGTGGCTCGAACAAAGGATTTCCTCCCAGCTCTTCAACCGCTCTTCCTGAAACTGATTCACTACCAGTATCAATCCTAATCCCTGATCAAAGGAAAGCTGCTGGTAAAACGACATTGGTACTGGTTTCTCTTCTAAAAATTCTAAAAGATCATAGGGTGAAGGGATCTCATGCAGCAGGAAGTCGACCTGTTCTGCTTCTGTCGTCACTAATTGATAGCGCGCCATTTTGTGATTGAACGCTACTTCAGACATCGCTGGTGTTAAAATTAAGGTTGCTTGTTCTGCTTCCATGATTAAGGCATTCCTCAAGGATGCCACGGTATCTATCGATTGGATTCGCTGAATGAACCGCTGAAAAGTCTGTTTATGATAGGGTTGATTTTCCAATAGTCGCACCAGTTCATCTGGAATCTTGTTCTGCTTTATACAGCTATAGACAAATTCTGCCTCTGGTTCCGTCATCAATAGCGTCGTCCCAGTTGTATGCGCGATCACTTTAGCAACCCATTGATCGAAGACAATTTGATATAAGTTATTAATATCCATTCGGTAATCAAAGCCCAGCTTGTGGGTATAATTTTCCAGCAACCGCAAAACTTGCTTGGTGGGAATATGTGCCACAAACTCATTTTCCACAGTCAACCTTCGTATATATTGCTCGACAAAATCGATCCCCTTGTACTGAAGATCATCCACAGGATTCGCCAGCTGATAATCAATCCATCCTGAGCCAGAAACAGTCGCATCATAGTCTATATCATAGTTGGCAAAAAAATCCCCCAGTTCCACTATCGTTCCCTTCAATGATTCTATTCCGAAGTCTTGATAGGTTCGCCTAAGCTCTTGGTAGAGTTTCTTAACCTCAACTAGCTTGGAAGCCAACACCTGCTTGCCATCCTCAAAACGATCTTCCGCCGAGTGACCTTCTCTGGCATGAGCCATCACAAACAAAATGGACTGGCGTATCGTTTCGACTTCATCCACTGCTAACAAACTGCTCCCACTCAGCCGTCTCTGTACCTGCTGAAGCAAGAGTTGCTCAAAATTTTCAGTAGAAATAAGTTGATCCATCGATATCATCCACCTCCCGAACTTCTGGAAAATCTTCAATATACCCTTGAACATATTCCAAGTTGCCAGCAAATTTTTCGTAGATAGCCCAAATGAATGACCAGATCTTTTCGTCTTCCACTGATTGAAGGCTGTGCAAGTAATAGAAGCTTTCTTGTAGTATTTCTACTGTACTCACGTACTCTGACTTTGACATCCGCCGGTCTTTGGCTATCTGTTCCATGCAATGCAACGTATTCGTTAGATTAAAATCGATTAAATGATGCTCTATCAATGCCTGTCTCCGACTATCCAGAACCTGCTCGACCTCAGCGACTGACAGGGCAAAGGACTGATTATTGATCCGAAGCGCCTGATTGATTTTCTGGGTCAACTGACGTTTTTCATCCGAATTAAATAACATCATATCACAATTCAACATATCGCTTTCTCTCCTTTCACAGACTAAATAGCACCGATAGACAGAAAACGCAATCTTGAATTTAAGTGCTTTTTATGGTAATATAAAGAAAGAGGTTAAGAGCGAATTTTTCGTTCTTAACCTTTTCTTTATATTTTTTGGGTAGCGTCTATTTTCTATTCAATAATAAAAAAACGTTTGATGGTACGTGATACCTAATCACCACAGTTGACGGTCCCTACTATTACTGCCAAATCTGGCGAATAAATCAAAAAGAATTTGATCAACTTCTTTTAAATCAACAGGCTGCTGACGTTGCATAATGCAAAGTCAGCAGCCTATTTAAATATCGGGACAAATTTTTTTCCTAATCCCTTTGATATTTCGAATATCAATTCTATTGATGGATTCATTTCACCCGTCTCAATTCGGGATATGGTCGACTGCGGTTTGCCGATAATCTTTGCTAATTCACTTTGTGTTAGTCCAACACTCTTTCTTAACTCAGCAAGCTGAAGAGCAAACTCCAATCTCTCGTTTTCCAATTCTACTAATTTTTTAAATTCCGGATCTCTTTCTGATTCATCAGCAATAAATTTTTTTATTTTACTCATTATAAT